>JACQUM010000056.1 GCA_016210295.1 Chloroflexota bacterium
GAAGGGGGACAGGGGGATGGTCGAAGGGTTTTTAGCAACCTCCTAAGCACCCTTCGGACTGCCATCAGAGACGCGACGCTGAGAGCGGTCCCTCTCCCTTCGCCTCTCCACAAACAGTAGACTGAAACGGAGAGTTGGGCCCTCTCCAAGGTCTTGGGAGAACGTGGCCCGAGGGGACCCGTGAACACGCAACAAACGGAGCCATGATCCTCGCCCACGCAGGCGTCACGAGCGGGACGCTCAGCGAGCTCGTCCGCGCCTGGAGCTGGGACCCGACGGTCCTGGTCACTCTCAGCCTCCTGGCTGGCCTGTACGCGGTGGGGTTCCCCAAAGGCCGGCGTCAGCGCGGGCGCGTCTTCGCGCCCTGGCGCCCGTTCTTCTTCTACACAGGGCTCTCCGTCGCCTTCGTTGCCCTGATTTCTCCTCTCGACGCCCTGACCGATCACTTCTTCTTCACGCACATGATCCAGCACATGCTCCTCACCATGGTCGCCGCACCCCTCGTCCTCTTAGGAGTGCCGGTGGTCCCCCTTCTTCGCGGCCTCCCCCGCGGCCTGCGCCGCGGCGTCTTCGTTCCCTTGGCGCGGACTCCCGCCCTTCGCCAGCTCTTTTGGCTCCTGACCCATCCAATCGTCGCCTGGACTCTCTTCGCGGCCACCTTCTGGCTCTGGCACGTCCCTGCCCTGTACGTCGCCGCCCTTCAAAACCAGGCCCTTCACGCAGGCGAGCACGTCTCCATGAGCGTCACCGCGGCCCTCTTCTGGTGGAGCGTCATCGATCCCGTCCCCTTCCGGGCCCGGGTGTCGAAGTTCTTCCGCCTCCCTTATCTTTTCCTCGGCGCGATCCAGAGCGGCATCCTTGGAGCCGTCCTCTCTTTCGCCGCCGAACCCTCTTACTCCTTCTACGTCCTCACGCCTCGGCTCTGGGGCCTCTCTCCCTTGGACGATCAGGGGCTCGGCGGCCTAGTCCACTGGATCCTCGGGGGCATGATCTACCTGCTCGCCATCGCCGTCGTCTTCTTCGTCATGCTGGCGGAAGAGGAGGATCGTACCCGGCAAGAAGCCGGCGCCTAACCCAGAGGCAGCGTGCCCGGCGAGTCACGAGGCCGTCGGACACGCCGATGGGCCTCCGGCTGTCATTCCGATGTCGCCCAACGAAAGCTCAGGGCAAGGCGCCCGAAGCCTACACGACGCTGTCCGCCATGATGGCTAGGAACAGCAGCCCCAGGTAGACCAGCGAGAACCGGTAGAGTCGCAAGGCCGCGGGCCCCCGTGAGTCCCGCAGGAGCAAGACAGCAAAGAAAACAAAAAGCCCTCCCAGGACCAGAGCGCTCCCCAGGTAGATGGACCCCAGGCTGTGCGCGGTGGTGTAGAAGAGGAGGGTCAGGGCGCACACCAGCAGGGTGTACAAGAAAATGGCCCAGCGAGTCCGTTGCTCCCCCTCCACCACCGGCAGCATGGGAATGCCCGCCGCCGCGTAGTCCTTCTTTAGAATGAGCGCCAGGGCCCAGAAATGGGCCGGAGTCCAGAAAAAGACGATCGCGAAGAGATACAGAGCGGGGAGCGCCAGGCTACCCGTCACCGCCGCCCAGCCCACAAGAGGGGGTATCGCCCCCGCAGCCCCGCCGATGACGATGTTCTGCGTTGTGGAGCGTTTGAGCCACTGGGTATAGACCAGGACGTAGAAGACGCTCCCCACCACGGCTAGAGTTGCGCTCAACAAGTTGGCGCCTGCCCACAGGACGAAGAAGGCGAGCAGGTTGAGCACCAGGCCGAAGAAAAGAGCTCGCGCGGGGCTCACGCGCATCCCGGCCACAGGCCGGCTCTGGGTCCGGTTCATGGCACGATCGATGTCCTGCTCCAGCGCCTGGTTGATGGCCCCCGACCCCCCCGAGGCCAATGCTCCACCGACCAGAACGGTGAAGATGAGCCCGGGAGGAGGAACAGCCTCGGCGGCAAGCACCATCCCCCCCAGGGCCGTCACCAGCAGCAGGCTGATGATCCACGGTTTCGTCAACCGCACGTAGTCGCCCATGCTGCCCCAGGAGCCTTGCCCTACCGAAGGGCTGCCCGCCCCCTGAACGGCCAAGACAGGAGCACGCCACGTCAGCGCCGAGAAGGCGACGAGGCTCGCCCATAAGGCGGCCGCCAGGCTCAAGTGCGCCGCTGCAACCGCTGGATGAAAGCCCAGCCAGGGGTTGGCCGCCCCCACCAAGACCTGAGCGACAACCAGGAAGCCAGCCATGGCACCCGTCCACCGAACGGCGGGCGGGTGCACCCTCTCGCGCCAGGCGACAGAAGCGACCCACAGGGCCAGCAGGGCGAAGGTCGCCGCCAGGAGACGGTGCGCCATGTTGATTCCCGCCAGGTACCCGCCGGGGAACAAGGAATCGGTGCAGAGAGGCCAAGAGGTGCACGCCGAGGCGGCCTCGACGCCCACGACGTACGAGCCCGAGAGGACGACCAGGTAGGTCCCGGCGGCGGCGCCCACCGCCCACGGGAAGAGCTGCCGCATGGCCTCCTCAGAGCCACCGGACTCCGCCCGCTGACGCCATGCCGCTATCCATGCCACCACCAAGGAGGCGAGAACTGCCAGGGCGACGCCCAGGTGAAGGGTGACGACGGTGGCAGGCAACTCCAGGAACACGGTGACCGCGCCAAGAACGACGGCGGCGCCCAGGAGGACGGCAGCGGCTGTGACAGGAACAAGGACCGGCCGGTTACCGCGATACCGCCACCAAGCCAGGAACAGTGCGCCGAAAACGAAGAGACTCACCAGGCTTCCGGTCAGCCGGTGGGCGTACTCGATGACGGCATGGAGCTCCAAAGGGGGGAGGAGCTGGCCGTGGCAGAGCGGCCAGTCGGGGCACCCCAGGCCCGAGCCGGTGACCCGAACGATGCCGCCCAGGGTGATGAGAGCGAGAGTGAGAAGACTGGCGGCGGCCAGCATCAGCAGGAACCCTGTGCTCGGTGCCCGCAGCGCCCGCTCCTTCACCTCTTTCGTTGCGTGGCCCATCGCCCCATTATACGTGCCCGGTTCGCTCCCTCGCGCGCGGGCACCGCTCTCGCCTGAGAAAGCTCGGAGAGGGAAACGCTGGGAGGGCTAGATGAGGGGAGGAGACGGCCGAGGGCCGCCTAGGATGAGGCTGGGGCGGGCGAGGGGCGGTCCTCGATGCGGAAGACACACGGCACACATCCCGGCCCCGACTGCTGAATGCTGACCGCTGCGCCCAAGCTATCCTGCAAGAAAGAACGCTCCATCTCGCAGACAGCAGGGTACCGTTCGACGACCTGAGCGTATGGGCAGTTGTATGCATGAATAAGATAGGCGTCCCCTTCACGCCTTGTTTCCGCCTCGCACCCCTCCTCATCGAGGATGTGCGTCCCCTCCACCACTTTCTCGGGCAGGCTCCTGTCCTTCATACGCACAGCTGCGGCAAGTGCCCAATCCTTCCCCGCCTGGTTAAAGAGAGCGTGGACAGGGGTATCGGCCTGCAAAGTGGTAAGAATCCGGTCAGCCAGGTGATGATAGCTCTTGGGGAAGAGCTCCCTCGCCTTCTCCGTGAGAGAATAATAGATGCGAGGGCGGCCCGCCCGCCCCGTGCGCGCTTCCTTCCCCTTGATCAGGTATTCCTTCTCGAGGATGGAGAGGTGTGCTCGCACGGTCACCGGAACAACGCCCAGAGCCTGCGCGAGCGCCTCCACCGTGGCCGAACCGTCCCGGTTAATGCGCTCCATGATCTGTTGTCGCGTCCGCTGCATCGGTGCCTGCCTGGAAGTTATGTTACTCCACCCCATCTTACCCATCGGAGACCCCTCCGTCAAATTGTAACGGTTGTTCTCATGACATCCTATCTTTCCCCCCTGGAAGTTGTGCCGAAAGCCCCGCCCACTCCTCTCTTCACCCCGCTACAATTGGCGCAGGAGGACTATGGACGAAACCGGCGCCTCGAACCAGAAAAAACAGAAGGGACTCTCTCGCCGCGACTTCCTTCGTCTCTCTTGGACCGGCGGCGTGGGCCGGCTTATCGATCGAGCAACCGGAGCTTCCCAAAAGGCGGGACGCGTCTCCGTTGGACAGGTAGCAGAGCTCCAGAGGGTGCCCGTCGGCTCCATCATCGACGAATACGCGAGGAGCCACGGCTTCTACCTGGCACGGGTCCCCGAGGGCTGGTTGGCCCTCTCCCGCACCTGCACCCACCAGGGATGCCTCGTCGCCTGGAGAGAGGACGAGCCCTCAGAAGATTCCCTGGAGAGCCAGGGGCGCTTCTACTGCCCCGTGGACGCTTCCATCTACGACCGCTACGGCCGGAACCTCCGTGGCCCCGCCCCACGCCCGCTGGACCTTCTGCCCATCCACGTCGAAGGACAGGAGGTCTGGGTCGATGCCAAGACCCTCATCCGGCGGGAGAGGGTGGTGTCCGACTACCCAGCAACCACTCTCTGACCAGCCCGGCGAACATGCCCCACACGAACAGCCCGGGCGATCCCGCGGACTCACCGGAATCTGACCCTCGGAGATCCTTCGCGGAAATCCACCGCAAGAGAGCCGCCTTCTAGCAAGCTGATGAAAATCCCTTCGACCATCCCCCAACCCCCTTCCTAGCCAGGAAGGGGGAGAAAATTGTATCTGGGGGGACACCCCCATCCCCCCGTCAATCCGCCTGCGGCGACTGGACTCCCCTTTTTCAGCACTCTGCTAGACCGCCGCGGCCTCCTCTGCGAGGGCGAAGTGAATATAGCGCCCCACTTGACTCTGGACCACTTTCCCCTGGAGGCGCAGGTGCTCCAGGTGGGCCAGCGTCTCCGCGAGGGCTGCGCGGCGCAGCCAACTGTTCATCTTCCCCCAGCTCCCCACGTCCCACGGCACCCGCTCGGCGATATGGTAAGCCGTCTTGGAGCCGCCCGCCGTCGCCTTCATGACGGCCTGGAGGCGATAGTCGTGGTGATGTTTCACCTGCTCCACCCGCTCTTTCAACCCCGAGAAATGGTACTCGTGGGCGGGGAGGACCAGGTCGGCGTCCAGCGCCGCCACCTTCTCCAAAGAGCGAAGGTAATCCCCCAGGGGGTCCCCACCCAGGTGGTGCTGGAGGCTCACGTTGGAGGTGATGACGGGCAGGACATGGTCCCCTGTGAAGACCAGCCGCCGACCCCGATCGTAGAGGCAGATGTGGCCCGCCGTATGCCCGGGCGTCCAGACGACTTCCAGCTTGAGCGGCCCGACGACGAGGCTTTCGCCACCTTCGGCCAAGAAGTCCGGCTTGGCGATGCCCCACTCGTGAGGGCGGTGCGCCTGGTGAGGCGTCGGATGTGCCTGGCGCCGCGCCCACGGAGGAGCCAGGCCCTCCAGCTCCGTCTCCGGATATCCGTGGCCCAGGTGCCAGGAGACCATCTCCTCGGCGAACCCCGGGGTGGTGGTCAGCCGGGGCATCCACGTCTCCCAGTCCACCCGATGCATCGTCACCGGGGCTCCCGTCATCTCCTTGGCCGTTGGCGTCAGGCCCGAGTGGTCCGGATGCCAGTGGGTGAGGATGATGTGCTTCACCGACCCTGGTTTCACGCCCAGTTGCCCCACCAGTTGGTCTCGCAGCGCCTCCTCGCCGGCGGGCGAGTTCCAACCCGTATCGATCAGGACGTGCCCTTCAGGCCCCGTGACCAAATACGGCAGCGTATATCCCAGTGGATTGTCCGGGATAGGGATATGGAGTTGAAAGACCCCGGGTGTTGCCTCTGTCACGCTCTCGGACATGGGCCGCTCCTCTCTCGCGTCTTCCAGATGGTCGGGTAGGCTCCATTCTAGTGGCAGTCTTCCCGCCCTGCAAAGGCTGCCCCAGGGGTTGCGAAGCCACCCCCTTCGCAGTATGCTCAAGGCGAAAAGGCTTGGAGAGCATCGGGGGAAGAGGCTGGCCGTCTGGCCGGCTCGACGTGGAGGGCGTTTCCATGGAGACAACTGAGGTACAGATTCACCGGGGTCTGCGCGGCATCTACATCGACAACACCCAGGCCAGCTTCATCGATGGAAACGTTGGGAAGCTCCTCTACCGCGGCTATGACATCCACGAGCTGGCGGAGAAGTCGACCTTCGAGGAGACGATGTACCTTCTCCTCCACGGCCAGCTCCCGACTCGGGCTCAGCTCAGCGCCTTCGACGCCGAGCTCCGCGCTGCCCGTCCCATTCCAGCCGAGGTTATCCAGATCATCAGGCTGGTGCAGAGAGCGCACCCCATGGACGTGCTCCGCACCGCCGTCTCCGCCCTCGCCGCCTTCGATCCCGACGTGACTAACGAGTCGCCGGAGGCGATCCTCCGCAAGGGCATCCGGCTCACCGCTCAAGCCGCAACCGTCGTCGCCGCCCACGAGCGGATCCGCCACGGACTGGACCCCGTGCCGCCCGATCCCAGCCTCAACCACGCCGGGAACTTCCTCTACCTGTTGAGAGGGAAGCGGCCCGACCCGGAAGAGGCGAAAACCATGGACGTAGATTTCATCATCCACGCCGAGCACAGCTCCAACGCCTCGGCTTTCGCCGCCCGGGTCACCGCCTCCACCTTGTCCGACCTCCACTCCGCCATCGTCACGGGGATTGGGACGTTGAAAGGCCCCTTGCACGGCGGCGCCGCCGAGAAGGTCATGGAGATGGCCGAGGCCATCGGTCAGCCCGAGCGCGCGGAGGAGTACGTCCGCGAGACCCTCAAGAGCCACGGCCGGATCATGGGCTTCGGTCACGCCGTCTATAAAGCGGAAGACCCCCGCGCCCGGCACCTCCGCGACCGCTCCAAAGTCCTGGGGGAGAAGCGCGGCGAGCCGCAGTGGTTCCAGATCCTCACGGTGTTGGAACAGAAGGCCATGGTCCCTTACAGGGCAAGGGGCATCTACGTCAACGTAGACTTCTTCGCCGGCTCCGTCTACCACCTCCTCGGCATTCCCAGCGACCTCTTCATCAGCATCTTCGCCATGGGCCGCATCCCAGGGTGGACTCTCCAAGTCATGGAGCAGCAGGCCCACAACATGCTCCTCCGGCCCCTCCTCAACTACACCGGTCCCATGGACCTCCCCTATGTCCCCATGGACCAGCGCCGCTGAGGGAATGGGGACAAGGGGACGCCCCGGGCTCTGGCCGTGACTCTGACGGAGCCGCCCAAGCCCCTTCGGGAAGGATGTCGTCTGCTGCCTTCAGCCCGAAGGGAGAGGCTCTCGGGTTCTCCGCTCTGCGCCGTGCCTCTCTTCCAGTGGCCGCCTGTTCCCACAAGTCGAAAGCTGGACATGGGATGAATGGCGCGGTAGGATATGGAAGGTTGACAACTCCGATGCCGGCGATTACATTCACCGATGGCTCCCAAGCTGGGTAGCTCTGGGAAGAGAACGGTGTCAGAATCTCCAAAGGCACGGCGGGGAGGGTTCTGAATGTCGGAAAGAGACTTTGCAGTCCGGTTCGCCGGAGAAGGTGGGCAAGGCGTCGTGACCTCAGCGGAGGCCCTCGCCCAAGCGGCGGCCCAGGTCGGCTACCACGTCCAGACCTTCGCCACCTTCCCCTCTCAAATCCTGGGCGGACCCACATGGACTCAGACCCGCATTGCCGTTGCCCCCGTCTTGAGCTCCGGCGACCAACTCGACGTATTGGTCGCCTTCAACCGCGAGGCCTACGACACCCATAAAGACGAGGTCCGAGAGGGGGGGGTCATCGTCTACGACTCCGGCGAGTTCAAGCTGGACGAGGACGACCGGAGCTTCGGGATCGCCGTCGAGGAGCTGGGCAAGTCCACGGGGAACCCTCGGGCCGGTAACATGGTCATCCTGGGCGCCCTGGCCCACCTGGTGAGCTGGCCGGAGGAGTACCTGACCGAGTTCGTCAAGAAGCGGTTCTCCCGAGGCCGCGCCGGCGACGATCTGGTCATCAGTCAGAACATCCAGGCCCTCGGTTTGGGGCGAGAGCAAGCGGCTAAGACGCGATTCACGCTCCCTCCGCTCGCCCCACCCCAGAAGCCCACCTATGAGCAGGTTTTGGTCAAGGGGAACGATGCCCTCGCCCTGGGAACCCTCGCGGCCGGCCTGGACGTCTATATCGGCTATCCCATCTCCCCCGCCACGACGATCCTCGTCTTCATGGAGCGCAACTTGGTCGGGCCCGGGAAGTTCGTCTACCAGGCCAGCTCGGAGATTGAGGCGATCAGCGCCGTCGTGGGAGCCGGCTACGCCGGGAAGAAAGCCATGACCGGCACCTCAGGGCCCGGTTTCTCGCTGATGCACGAGGGCCTCGGCATGGCGTGGATGATGGAGATCCCCTGCGTCGTCGCCCTGGTCCAGCGGGGCGGCCCCGCCACCGGCCTTCCCACCAAGACCGAGCAGTCCGATTTCCAGACGGCCCTTCATCCCGCTCATGGGGACTCGGCACTGCCTATCGTCGCGCCGGGGACTGTGGAGGAGTGCTTCTACGCCGCGATCCAGGCCCTCAACTGGGCCGAGCGCTACCAAGGCCCCGTCATCTTGCTGTCAGAGATGAGCCTGGCGGAGCGCACGGAGAACATTCCCAAGCCCAATGTAAGCAAGGTGGTCGCCGAGAACCGGACAATCTACACCGGCAGCAACGGCTACTCGCGGTACGAAAGCTCCGCTCTCTCGCCTTTCCCCGTTCCTGGCACGAAAGGCTCTTACGTCGCCAACGCCAGCGAACACGACTCCATCGGCGACACGACCCACCTGCCCATCCGCCACGTCCAGATGACGGAGCGCCGGTTCGGCAAGCTGAAGCTCCTCGAGGACGGCACCTACGAGAGCGAGCTCGCCGAGCAGCCCATCGCCCTTATGCCCTGGGGCGGCTCCAAGGGCCCCGCGCGGGAAGCGTATAACGCCCTGCGCGAGGAGGGGAGAAGGATCGGCTGGTGCTACACCATGTACCTCCATC
>JACQUM010000054.1 GCA_016210295.1 Chloroflexota bacterium
CCCCGGAAGGGCGGGGAATCAGTAGCCGCGCCTGCTCGCGACTTTTCCTAGCAGGGTGATGAAAAACTCCTTCGACCATCCCCCTATCCCCCTTCCTGGCCAGGAAGGGGGTAAGAATTGCATCTGGGGGACACCCCCAGACCCCCGCCAATCCCGATTTCTCGGGACTGGACTCCCCTTTTTCAGCAGCCTGCTAAACATGGGCTGCGGGGCCCAGAGGGTCGTCCCAGAGAAGGTCGTCCATCGGAAAGGTCGGGCCATCGGTGCAGACGAGGCGTATCCCCTGCCGCGTCGCCACGGCGCAGCCGTAGCACCCACCGAACCCGCATCCCATCCTCTCCTCCAGCAGCAGCGTTACCGGCTTGGTGATCGCTCCCTCCCGGCGCAGGCGCCAGAGGGAGCGGAGCATCCCCGGCGGGCCGCACGCCACGAAGGCGTCCACCACGGAGTCCACCGTAGGCACCAGGTGGGTGACGGGCGCTCGAACACCGGCGGAGCCGTCGTCGGTGGCCGTCATCTCCACGACGCCATCAGGAAGGAGGCTATTCGGGTACAGTTGCCAGCCCGTCCTAGCCCCCGCCAGCAGGGTCACCCGGATGCCTCGCGCCACCGCCTCATCCATCAGCGCCGTCAGCGAAGCGATCCCCACTCCTCCCGCCACGAGGCCCAGATGACCGACGTCTTCCTCGACCTTCACCTCCTGCCCCAGGGGCCCCAGCAGGTCCAGCTCCTGTCCCGGCTCCAGTCGAGCCAGGACCGCCGTCCCCTTTCCCACCACGCGGAACAGGAAAGAGACCTCTCCCTCCCCAGGCCGGACGCCGTGCAGCGCCATGGGACGCCGAAGGAACACGTCATTTCCCCCCGAGCGAACCATGGCAAACTGGCCCGGGCGTCCCTGCTCCGCCAGCTTCGATGCCTGGGCGCGCAGCAGGTGCAGCCCTTGGGCCACCTCCTCCCGTGCCAGGACGAGGGCCCTATGGCGAGCCGGAGGCATCCTTTCCCTCCACATATTCGCGCAGAGGGCGAATATCGTAGGTCAGAGAAGAGCCGTGGGCCAGGGTCTCGACCGCCGCGCGGAAGGTATCCAGGCTCGTGTAACAAGGAATCCCCTTCTCCACTGCCGCTCGGCGGATCTCGAAGCCGTCGCGCACGGGTGCCCTGTCCCCTGTCGCGGTGTTGACCACCCCCTGTACTCGCCCCTCCACGATGATGTCCACGACGTTGGGATATCCCTGGTCCAGCTTCTTGGTCACCATCTCCACCGGGACGCCCAGGGCCTCCAACGTCGCCGCCGTCCCCTCCGTCGCGTAGAGCCGGTACCCCAGAGAGGCCAGACGACGGACAGGACCCAACGCCTCCGGCTTGTCGCGGTCGGCGATGCTCACCAGGACCGCCCCCTGGGGCGGGAGCATGAGTCCTGCCGCCAGGAGGGCCTTCGCCAGCGCCGCCCGGTAGCTCCGGTCTATGCCCATCACCTCGCCGGTGGACTTCATCTCCGGCCCCAGGGAGGTGTCCACTCCACCCAGCTTGGCCATAGACCACACGGGGGCCTTCACGGCGTAGAGCGGCTTCCGCTCCAGCAGGCCGCTCTTGTAGCCCATCTGCCGGAGGGTCTTGCCCATCATGACCTGGGTGGCCAGCTTGACCATGGGCACGCCGGTGACTTTCGACAGGAAGGGCAACGTCCGGCTGGCCCGGGGGTTCACCTCCAGGACATAGACGGTCGAGGCTGGTGAGGCACCGTCGCCGTTGGAGACGACGACGTACTGGACGTTGAGCAACCCTTTGATCTGGAGGGCCCGCCCCAGGCGCACGGCATAATCCACCACCGTCTGCGACTCTTCGGGGGTCAGGGTCACCCCTGGGTAGACGCTCATGGAGTCGCCGCTGTGCACGCCAGCCCGCTCGATGTGCTCCATGATGCCCGGGATCACCACGTCCTCGCCGTCCGAGATGGCGTCTACCTCTACCTCTCGCCCCATGAGGTACTTGTCGATGAGGAGAGGCTTCCCCTGGCCCACCTCCGCCGCAACGGCCACGTAGCGCACGAACTCCACGGGCGTATAGGCGATCTCCATGGCCCGTCCCCCAAGGACGTAGCTGGGGCGGACGAGGACGGGGTAGCCCACCAGCTTCGCCACGGTGAGCCCCTCCTCTACCGACGTGACGCCTGCGCCAGGCGGTTGGGGGATTCCCAGGCGATCCATGAACTCCTCGAACTTGCGCCGGTCCTCGGCCAGGTCGATGCTCTCGGGCGTCGAGCCCAGGATAGAGAAGCCGTGGCGAGAGAGCGCCTCCGTCAGGTTGATGGCGGTCTGGCCACCGAACTGCACGGCGGCGGGCGGCGCGGCAGCGCCGGTCCCGTCGGGGCCTGCCTCGTTCTCCAAGACGTTGGCGACGCTCTCCGCGTCCAAGGGCTCGAAATAGAGCCGGGCCGAGGTGTCGAAATCTGTGGAGACAGTCTCGGGGTTGGAGTTGATGATGATGGACGCCGCCTCCTCGCTCTCCAAGGCCCAGGCAGCGTGGACGGAGCAATAGTCGAACTCGATCCCCTGGCCGATACGAATGGGCCCGCTGCCCAGGATCACCGCTTTCTTTCCCGCCAGGGGCTGTGCCTCGTTCTCCTCCTCGTAGGTGCTGTAGAAATAGGGGGTCGCGGCATCGAACTCGGCGGCGCAG
>JACQUM010000050.1 GCA_016210295.1 Chloroflexota bacterium
GCAGATCATGGCCTGGATCATGGACACATACAGCGTAACCAAGGGCTACTCGGTGCCGGGCGTCGTGACGGGAAAGCCCGTCGAGATCGGCGGCTCGAAAGGGCGCTACGAGGCCACTGGCCGAAGCTGTGCTATCGTCGCCCGGGAGGCTGCGCGCCACATCGGCCTGGACCTGAAGGGGGCACGGCTCGCCGTCCAGGGGTTCGGCCAGGTGGGATCGGTTGCCGCGCGGCTCCTCGTCGAGATGGGCTGCCGCCTCGTCGCCGCCAGCGATTCAACGGGGCTCGTGGTCAACGAGAAGGGCCTGGACCCCGTCGACCTCAAGACCTATGCCCCTCTCGCTCCCCGGGGCGTTCGCGGCTACCCGAAAGGGGAGACCGTGGAGGCAGAGACCCTGTTCGACGTTCCCTGCGACGTTTTCGTGCCCGCCGCCGTCGGCGGCGTCCTGACGAAGGCGACGGCCTCGCGGCTTCAAGCGAAACTGGTTATCGAGGGGGCCAACGGCCCCACCACCCCCGAGGGAGACCAGGCGCTGCAGTCCAAGGGAGTCTTCATCGTCCCGGACGTCCTCGCCAACGCCGGAGGCGTCACCGTCTCCTATTTCGAGTGGGTCCAGGACCTGCAGGCCTTTTTCTGGGAGGAGGGGGAGATCAACGCCCGGCTGGAAAAGATCATGGTGAGAGCCTTCCAGGAGACTCTGGCCACGGCCCTGCGGGAGAGCGTGGACATGCGGACTGCCGCGCAGATGCTGGCCATTCATCGAGTGGCGGAGGCGACTCGCCTCCGGGGGCTCTACCCGTAGCAGAACGCCAAGGGAACACAGGCGCCAGTCTCAGAAAGGAAGCGCAGCATGAAGTCGATTCGCATTCACAGCGGAGGCGGCCCCGAGGTCCTACAGTACGAGGAATGCCCGGAGCCGACGTTAAGCTCCGGCCAGGCCCTCGTCCAGTTGCAGGCCATCGGGGTCAACTACACCGACATCTACACCAGGTCTGCTCCCAACCCTTCCGCCTTGCCCCTCATCCCCGGCCTGGAGGGAGCGGGCATCGTCATGGCGATCGGCGAAGGCGTCACGGAGGTCGCCGTCGGCGACCAGGTCGCCTACTCCGGCGTGGCGAACTCCTACGCCGAGCGAGTCGCGGCCCCGGCCTGGCGGCTCGTCAAGCTGCCTCGCGGGGTGACGGCGGAGATGGGCGCCGCCGCCATGCTCCAGGGCATGACCGCCCACTACCTCTCCCGTTCCGTGTTCCCTCTCAAGTCGGGAGACAGAGCTCTCGTGCACGCTGGAGCGGGCGGTGTCGGCCTCCTGCTCATCCAGATGGCTAAGGCACAGGGAGCTTACGTCTTCGCCACGGTCTCGACGGAGGAGAAGGCACGCCTCGCCCGAGAGGCCGGAGCGGACCACGTCATCCTCTACACGCAACAGGACTTCGAGGAGGAGATCAAGAAGGCCACGAGAGGCCAGGGCGTCAACGTCGTCTACGACTCGGTGGGCAAGACCACCTTCGACAAGAGCCTCAACAGCCTGGCTCGCCGCGGGCTCCTCGCCCTCTACGGACAGTCCAGCGGATCCGCGCCGCCCTTCTCTCCCGGGGCCCTGGCCCGAGGTTCCCTCTTCCTGACCCGGCCTTCCCTCACCGACTACACCGCCACGCGGGACGAGTTGCTGCAACGGGCCGGCGACGTCCTGAGTTGGGTCGCCCTGGGGAAGCTGAGACTTCGCATCCACAAGAGGTATCCTTTGCGAGAGGCCTCGCAGGCCCATCGAGAGTTGGAGGGGCGCCAGACCACCGGCAAGCTTCTTCTTATCCCCTAGAGAAGCCGAGGTAAGAGCGAAACACACGCGTTCCGACGCGTCGGGACTCTTCGGTGAGCTGTAAGGAAAAGAGCGGCTCCTGCGCTTACAGGGCGCAGGAGCCGCTTAACAGGCCCTAGAGGCTGAGCCCTAGTACTCGTACCAGCCTTTGCCCGTCTTCCGGCCCAGCTGCCCCGCCACCACCATTTTCTTCAGCAGCGGACAGGGTCGGTACTTCGGGTCGCCGGTCCGCTCGAAGATGTTCGTGATTTCGTGGAGGGTGATGTCCAGGCCGACCAGATCCATGAGCTGGAAGGGGCCCATGGGATGGTTCAGGCCTAGGCGGGCGCACTCGTCGATGTCCTCCTTGGTCGCCACGCCCTCCTGGAGGAGGAAGGCCGCCTCGTTGAGGAAGGGAGCGATGAGGCGGTTGACGACGAAGCCCGCGGAGTCGCTGATGACCACGGGCTTCTTGCCCAGGGCCTCCGACATCTTCACGACCGTCTGGACCGTCTCGTCGCTGGTGTGGTACCCCTTGATGACCTCGACCAGGCGCATGGCGTAGGGCGGGTTGAAGAAGTGCATGCCGACGACCTTGTCGGGCCGCTTCAGGCCGGCTGCAAGCTCGGTGATGGGGATGGTGGAGGTGTTGGAGGCCAGGATCGTCTCGGGGGACGCCACCGCCTCGACCCTTCGTAGGAGCTCCTGCTTGGCAGCCTGCTCCTCCCAGATGGACTCCAAGACGAGGGGCGTTCGCGCCACCTCCTCTATCTTCAGCGTCGGATGGATGCCCTGGAGCGCCTTGTCCTTCACCGAGACGTCGAAGACCCCGCGCTGCACACCCCGTTCCAGCCCCTGGGTGATGCGCTTCATGGCGTCGTCCAACTGCTTCTGGCCCGTGTCCGCCATGACTACCTCGAAGCCGGACTGCGCCGCGATCTGGGCGATGCCCGCCCCCATAATGCCCGCGCCGACGATGCCGATCTTGTCAGCCATGTTGCCTCCTTTGGAAGAAGAGTGAGAACCGCTTCATAGTAGCGCAAAGTTGGAGCGCCGTCAGCCGGAGTCTTGCTGGTTGGAAGGCTGGTCGGGGCGCCCGGACTTGAACCGGGGGCCTCCACGTCCCGAACGTGGCGCGCTACCAAACTGCGCTACGCCCCGATGCCCGCGCTGAGAGTGGGACGAAAGCCATTATAGAGAAATCCTAGTCCAAGGAGGATTCCTGTCTGCCATGGAAGTACTCCTTTGCCATCGGATATGGTGATGGACTACTCTTCTTCCTTGGTTGCCAAATGCGCAGACTCATCATCCATGATTTCCTCGGGCTCAACTACACCAGACCCTAGCATCTCTGGAGTGTGGAGATCAGCGTCGTCCTCTCCTTCTGCGATCGGAATCCCCCTGCGCTGACGAAGCTCATCAATCCTCCGCAATGGACGACTCAGTGCCTTAGTCCGTCTTCCAGCCATGTCCTCAAAAGCTGTCTGGGCAGAGGTCAACTGCTTTTCAACCGTCTTCACGCTCTCTCCGAATTTGGCCTACTGAAGAGAGAACTGACCCATAAGAGAAAGAATCTCATTCGCGGTTTGTTCTAGGGCAAAGTTGTCAACTGCCTGACGGACAACAGACA
>JACQUM010000058.1 GCA_016210295.1 Chloroflexota bacterium
CCCGTGGGCCCGCTGATGAGGATCATGCCGAAGGGCATCTTCAGCATCATGCGGTACTGCTCCAGCGACTCGGGCAGAAAGCCGAGGTCTGGCAAAGACAGAAGGGCGAACTGCTTGTTCAACAGCCGCAGCACCACCATCTCCCCGTGGACGGTGTTGATGGTGGCCACACGAATGTCCAGCTCCCTATCGCCCTCCTTGACGCTGATCTGCCCGTCCTGAGGGCGCCGGCGCTCGGCGATGTTCATGCCCGCCATGATCTTGAGGCGAGAGACGAGGGCCGAGTGCACCGAAACAGGGAGGGACATGACGTCATGAAGGATGCCGTCAATCCGGAACCGGACGCGCACCGCGACCTCTTCCGGCTCAATGTGGACGTCCGAGGCCCGGTCTCGAGCCGCCTGGCGGATAAGCAGGTCAATGGCCCGGACCACCGGCGCCTGGTCAATGGCCTCCAGGGAGAAGGATGCTTCATCGGGTGTCCCGTCGCCCCCGAGTTGGTGCCCCGGGATCGCCTTCAGCTGAGCCTCAATCTCCCCGCTGATGCGGTAGTTGACGTTGATGGCCTCTTCGATTTCGGCAGGCAGGGCCAGCACGGGCTCGATGGGGCGCTTCGTCAACGCGCTCATCTCGTCTATCACCTGAATGTTGGCGGGGTCCGCCATGGCCACCGTGAGGGTGCCGTTGGCTATGTACAGGGGCACGGCGTTGTGCTTCCGGCATGCCCACTCAGGAAGCAGGTCCAGGGCCTGCTGGTCGAGCACCTGTTTCTTGAGATTCACAAAGGGGATGCGCAAGCGCATGCTCGTGAGGAGGGCCATAGTCTCCGCAGGCACCGCCCCGCTCTCCACCAGGGCGTCCTCCAGCCTCTGCCCCTCCGTGAGGCGCTCCAGGGTCTGCTTGAGCTGGTCCCGGTCCACCAGGTTCAGCTCCAAGAGCATCGCCTCGATGCTCTTCTGCGCGCGCTTGGTCTCCACTGCCATAGCGAGTACCTCTTCTGCAACCCGGTGCGTTGCTTAGGAAACGGTGAAACAGCTCCATGCTGGCAGCTCAGGGCGAGCCAGTCGGACCATGAGCGGAGCGAGGCGGCTTGTAGCCCTGGCGTGGCGAACGACGTAGCTCAGCACTACCTATCCCCTTCAACGGTAAGGGTAATCCTGGCGCGCTTCTCTCCCTTTCCTCCCTCGCTTTGCGCCCCCGGCCACAAAGCGCCCGTGTCGCGGCTATCGGGCGTGGCCCGCACGCTGGGGATGCTCTCCAGCAGGGAGATGAGGGCCGTGGGCGTGTCCAGCATGACGGTGACCACGGTGCCCACGTTCCAGTCGCCCGTGGTGCGAAGGATCTGGAGCCCTCGAAGGGTCTGAAGGTGGCTGTAGAACTTGGCCACGAGCTGGAAGTCCACCGATGGCCCCATGATGAGGTCCACCTCGCCTGTGTACAACCGATCCCTGGCAACTGGGGGAACCTCCCCTATGGCGTCGTCGGCGTCATCCGGCCCTCCCCGCTTTTGGGACGGCTGAACAACCGGCGCCTCTTTCCCAGGAGCGGCTTCAGGCTGTTCCACGTGAGGCTCTTCGTGAGTTGAGACCGGAGAGAGCAGGCCCACCGACGGACGGTGGGGGGCCACTTGATGAGGTTCGTCATGCCGGTGGGGGAGAGCCTCGTCCTCAGGATGGACGCCTTGCGGCACAACTATGGGCTTCCCTTGCGCCATCCTCTCCAGTACGTCCATCTCATCGGATCTGCGCATCGCGGTGGGGCCTTGGCTTCTCTCGACAGGGGTGACCGAGGACCGCGCCTCGGGTGATCCCGGCGAGGGCCTCATGGGTGGCCCAGGCTCCTCCTCAACCAGCTTTGGGGTGAAGGGGTCAACGAGGTCGGCCAAGGGCGGGTTCAGCGTATCCTCGGCCATAGTCGAGGGCGAAGGTCCCTCCTCTGGGTACTTCGAGCCCAGCTCCCCCGGCGACCCTGTGGGCGTGCGGGTCTCCGCCATGAAGGTGTCCAGGAAATGGGACTGGTACTCCTCCAGTTCCAGGGGAGCGGCGCTGAGCAACTGGTAAGTCTTGGACTTCCACTCAGTCTCAATACTCTGGCCAGCCGTGGAGAGCTCCTGGAGGGCGCTTAGCAGCTTGTAGTAGGCCGCCTGGACCTCGTTGGTGATCTGGCCCTGGACCTCGTCGCGCACCTGAAGGAAGAACTTCTGGGCCTGGATCTTGGACTGCCGTTCAACCAGCTCAGCCCGAAGCTGGGCGGCCTGGATAAGGTCCCTGACCTCCTGCCCAGTGATCTCCTCGGCTCTTCGCTTGGCCTGGGACAGGGTCTGGGTTGCCTGCTGCTGGGCCTCTGATAGTATTCTGGCCGCCTCCAGCTCCGCGTCTCGCTTTCCCCTGGCGCGGACAGAGGCGACCTGGCGCTCCGCGTCCTCCAGCATCTGCTTGGAAAAGCCCCGCACAGACCCGACCGCCTCGTGCTCTTGCAGGAGGGAGTTATACTGATTGAGGAGGTCGTTGACAAAGGAGGTCACTTGGGCCTCATCCAGGCCCTGGGCCACCAGGGGAAACTCCTTCCCCCAGAGGTGACGAGCCTTCGGAGCCTGAGCCTCAGTCGCACTGGGCCGAGAGGCGCGCTCGCCCTCTGAGTCGGAGGCTGTCCCCTTGGACGCCTCCTTTCGTGCTCGCAACCAACCAAGTTTCATGCCCGCCTCCTGGGCCTGTTCGCAACTACCCCATCCACGCTTTGGTTCAATTTCGCATTGATTTTATTGTAGATTTCTTTCGCAATGCCGTCAACGGAAGCCACTGCCAGCGAGCGCGCTCCCATGGCTTGAGCGTCCCACGCCGCAGTTCAGGCTTCCTGCTGGACCGGGCCGAGAGAGGGCGCATCCGCTCAGAGCGTCGGCCCCTCCCAGAGGGCCCATTAGCTTGAGGAGGGACGGCCCAGGCCCAACCGCGCCGCATAGGCCACCGCCTGGCTCCGATTGGCCAGGTGGAGCTTGTCCAAGATGTTGCGCAGGTGGGTCTTGACCGTGTTCTCCGAGATGTAGAGAGACGAGGCGATCTCGCTGTTGGTGGAGCCCCGCGCCACCAACTCCAACACCTCCCTTTCCCGTGCGCTGAGCCCCTCTGCCACCTCACCGCGTTGCTCTCGGGCTGGCGCCGCCTGGGACAGCTCCGTCAGGAGCTTGGCCGCCATGCCCGGCGAAACCACTACCCCGCCTTGGGCAATGAGATGAATGGTCTGGACCAGCTCATCAGCCGCCACATTCTTCAGGATGTACCCCTTGGCGCCGTACTTCACGGCGGCGAGGAGATCGGCCTCGCTCTCCGAGACCGTGAACACCAGGATCTGGACTTCCGGCATCTCCGAGTGGATGACGGAGGTGGCCTCCAAGCCGCTGATCCCAGGCATCTGCAGGTCCATGATCACCACTTGAGGAGCCAGGGTGCGGGCCATCTCCACGCCCTGGGCGCCATTGGTGGCCTCGCCAATAACGGCGATGTCCTCCTGCTCAGACAGGACGCCAACCACCCCCCGCCGCACCAGGGCGTGGTCATCCACAATCAAGACCCTTATCTTCTCCATCGCACCCCCTGCCCCGTTCGTCGGGGCACAAAGATTCGGGCCTCGACTCCGCTGCCCGGGCTGGTTACGAGAGAAAAGGTCCCCCCCAACGCCTCCGCCCGCTCGCGCATGATAGACATGCCGTGATGGCCCACAACACTCCCA
>JACQUM010000007.1 GCA_016210295.1 Chloroflexota bacterium
CCCCCTTCCTGGCCAGGAAGGGGGACAGGGGGATGGTCGAAGGAGTTTTTCATCACCCTGCTAGATGGCGTACTGAAGGCTTTGGGAGGACGGCCAGAGGGATCCCCAGAGTAGAGACTAGACCAGCAGCCCCTCTACCACGCCAATCTCGTACATGAGGAAGGCCCCAAAGAGGATGCTGCCTATTCCTGCCGCTCCCTGGACGACTCTGTTTATTGCAGGAGCCCGGCTGGAGAGGGAAAAGGGGAGTCCCAGAAAGATGGTGATGACCCCCATGCTGGCCACGGACCCCAGGCCGAAGAGCAGGATGTAGGCGAGTCCCCATAGGGGCGACTGGATGCTGCCTAGGACGATCAGCATCAGCGCGGCGCTCCCTGCGAGTCCGTGGACGGTCCCTACCAGATAGGACTTGCGGCGGAAGGAGGGGCGCATCAGGTCCAGCCGCCAGTCGACTGCGCTGGCGTGGGCGTGGGAGGGGGAACGATCGTGGATGTGGAGGTGCGCGTGGGCCTGCTCTTCGTGTTCGTGGCTGTGGAGGTGAAGGGCGCGGCGCCACAGGTTCCACAGGACCTGCACCCCTAGTCCTATCAGGACGATCCCTACGCCGAACTCGAAGGCCAGAGCCACCTGGTCTGGGATGGCCACGCCCACGGCGATGACTAGCAGGCCCAGGAGGAAGAGGGTTGTGGTGTGGCCCAACCCCCAGGAAACCCCCACCCAGAGGGCTCTCAGGGGGTTCCGGTACTCGCTGACGATGGTGGAGACGGCCATGACGTGATCGGCGTCGAGGGAATGGCGGGCCCCTAACAGGAGACCGAGCGCCAAGGCTCCCATTAGAGTCGCTTCCATGCGTTCCTGTCCTTTCGCGGGGTTCCTGTTCTCGCCGCGAGGCACTGCGAGCAGCGCCCCCTCAGGGCGAAGTGGTCCAGGTCGGCCTCGAACTCGAACTCCCTGCGCAGGCTCTGGTGCAGGTTGTCGAGGTAGGCGAGGGGCAGGTCTATGGTCTTCCCGCACCCCTCGCAGATGAGGTGATGGTGACGGCCGTCGCCCGCCAACTCGTACTGGGCGGAGCTGCCGCCAGGGTCGATCTCGGTGACCAGATGGAGTCTCTTGAGGAGGTGAAGCGTACGGTAAATGGTCGCGATGTCGATGTAAGGATAGGTCCGCCGCACCTGGGTCCCGATCTCCTCTGCGGTCACGTGGCCCCGCGCGCCGGCGATGGTCTCCAGGACCATCAGGCGCTGAGGGGTCAAGCGGTACCCGGTCTCTTTGAGGGTGGTGAGGGCCTTGCCGTGATGCATAGATTTCCGTCCTTGTTGCGACTCTTTGCAAATCATTCTACTTGCACATGCTAGCGGTTGTCAACATGGCATGAATCTTAGCAGGGTGCTGAAAAACTCCTTCGACCATCCCCCTTTCCCCCTTCCTGGCCTGGAAGGGGGAAGAATTTGTATCTGGGGGACACCCCCAGACCCCCGTCAATCCCGATGCTCGGGACTGAATTCCCCTTTTTAAGCGGCCTGTTAGGCTTTTTGCGGCAGGCGTCATTCTTCGTCCTTTCACGGAAGGAGGAGGAATGACACTGGGTAGCGAATCGTCGCTCTGGCGAGGGGGCACTCCTGGTTCGACGGGCTCACCATGAGCGGTGGAAACAGCCGCGCGCCCTGGCGAAGCGCATCCGTGATTCATCGTCCGCCCCTGCGGACGCAGGACGACGAAGGGCTACTCTTCCAGGTCCATGCTGATGTCCAGGGCGGGGGAGGAGTGGGTCAGGGCGCCGACGGAGATGAGGTCCACCCCTGTCTCGGCCACCGCCCGGACCGTCTCCAGGGTGATCCCGCCGGAGGCCTCCAGGATGACCTTGCCTCGCAAGCGACCGGCGACGCGGCGCATATCGGGGAGGGCCATGTTGTCCAGGAGAAGAGCGTCGGCACCTGCCGCCGCGGCCTCCTCCGCTTCCTCCGCCGTCTCCACCTCAACCTGAACGCGCATCCCGTGGGGAACATTCTCCTTCGCCATCTGGATCGCCTGGCGCAATCCGACCTCCAGGCTCCGAAGGGCGGCCAGGTGGTTGTCCTTGATGAGCACGCCGTCGCTCAGGTTGAACCGATGGTTGAACCCGCCGGCGATGCGCACGGCGTACTTCTCCAGGACCCGCAGGCCGGGCGTCGTCTTCCGCGTGTCGATGATGCGGACCTTGGTCCCGGCGACGGCCTGGACGTACCGGGCGGTCGCGGTGGCGATGCCGCTGAGGCGCTGGAGGAAGTTGAGGGCCACCCTCTCGCCCGCCAGGATTCCTGGGAGGCGGCCTTCGATCCTCAACAGGAGGGTGCCTGGCTCCACCCAGACTCCGTCGGTGGTCAGGATGTCCACAGACAAATCGGGGTCCAACCGGCGAAAGACCGCCACGGCCACGTCCACTCCCGCCAGCACCCCTCGCCGTTTCGCGACGATGACGGCCTTGCCACGGGCGTTGGGGGGGACGATGGAGCGGGTCGTGATGTCTTCCCAGCCCAGGTCCTCCTCCAGGGCCCGCCCGACGATCCGGTCCACCTCTTGGGTCAGAAGCTTCATGGCCTTTTCCCCCGCTGGGGCGACGCCCTGCGTCTTCCTTCTCTGGCCCTGGGCTCGCGGTTCTTGGCGAAGGTGATGTGTCGGAGCCAGGTGTCGGAGGGCTGAGGGTAGTCGCTTCGGTAGTGGGCGCCCCGGCTCTCCTCTCGGAGCAACGCTGCTTCCGCCATGAGGCGCCCCAGGAGCACCATGTTCCCCAGCTCGTAGGATGGGAGGTCGCTGGGGGGCGGGAGGCGGTTCTGCCAGAAGCGGGTGATGTCCGCCGCGTGGTTCAGGCCGTTGCCCTGTCGGACGATGCCGACCTCGCTCCACATGATCTGCTGGAGCCTGGTCAGGCTGGGCACCGGCCCCTCCGCAAGGCCTTTCCTCTCCGGCAGGGGGACGGCGTCTTGGGTGCGTACGGGCTTGGCCGTCTCCTGCCCCCGGAGGATGGCGTCGGTCCGCTCCATGACTCGCCACCCGAAGACGACCGTCTCCAGCAAGGAGTTGCTCGCCAGGCGGTTGGCCCCGTGCACGCCTGTGCAGGCGGACTCGCCGCAGGCGAACAGGCCAGGGATGCTGGTCTCGCCCCAGACGTTGGTCTTCACGCCGCCCATCATGTAGTGGGCCGCGGGGGCGATGGGGATGGGCTCCTTTGTGAAGTCTATGCCGTAGTCGAGACACTGCCGGTAAATGCTGGGGAAGCGGGCCGCAGTCGCCCTGGCTGGAAGGTGGGTCAGGTCCAGGTACGCCCGGTCGGTCCCCGATTTGAGCATCTCGGAGACGATGGCCCGGGTCACGACATCCCTGGGAGCCAGGTCGCCGCGTGGGTCGTAGCGCTCCGTGAAGGTCTCGCCGCTGGCGTTGCGAAGCTTCCCTCCCTCTCCCCGCACAGCCTCCGAGATGAGGAAAGGCGGCGCTCCGGGCAGGCGGAGGGCCGTGGGGTGGAACTGGTAGAACTCCAGGTCGGTCACCTCGGCTCCGGCACGGTAGGCCAGGGCGACCCCGTCGCCCGTGGCGACGCTGGAGTTGGTGGTGAAGCGGAAGAGCCGCCCCGCGCCGCCCGTGGCCAGCACGACGAAGCTTCCCTGGAACTCCTCCGCCATGCCTCGCCGCCAGTCCAGGGTCCGCACCCCGACGACCTTGTCTCCGTCCACGACGATGTCGCCGACCAAACAGTTCTCCAGGACGGTGACCCGGGACATGCGGGCCAGGTGGCTGAGAGTGAGCTCGATCTTCTCGCCGGTGGCGTCGCCTCCCGCGTGGAGGATGCGGGAGCGGCTGTGGGCGCCTTCGCGTCCGAGGGCGATGGTCCCCTCCGTGGTGTCGAAGACGACGCCGAGGCGGACTAGGTCCTCGATGCGGGCTGGAGCCTCCTCCACGAGGACGCGCACCGCCTCGGGGTCGCAGAGGCCCGCCCCCGCTGTGATGGTGTCCTGGTAGTGAAGGTCAGTAGAGTCGTCGGAGCCCACCGCTGCGGCGATGCCGCCCTGGGCGTAGCGGGTGTTGGTCTCGTCTATGGAGCCCTTGGTGATGACCAAGACGGAGCGGCCGCGCTCCAGGGCCAGGAGGGCGGTGTACAGCCCGGCGATGCCGCTGCCGACGATGATGTAGTCGTAGGTGCGCATGGGGTTTTCTGGAACCTACTTTACCATCCTCGGCACGATTCCCGATAGGGCTGGATGAGGTTTGGAACAAGAGACCGACCTGGTGCCCAGGCTGAGGTTACTGCGGGACTCCCCCTTTAAGTAAGCGGCTCACGCTGGAGCGAAGGCCTAGTCCTAGCCGCGGGCGGCGACCTCTTTCAGGAAATCTCCCGGCGTCACCACGCTGATTGGAAGCCCAGCGGACTGGACGGCGGGAGTGATCAGATGGCGGCGGTC
>JACQUM010000057.1 GCA_016210295.1 Chloroflexota bacterium
CTTTAGGAGAGGGGGAAGATTAGTTCTGGGGGACACCCCCATCCGCCGCAGGCGGACGAAGGGCAAGCTCCGAGGCTTCGCCCCTCTGGACTCCCCTTTCTTCCGAGGGAGGCTAGTGGGCGACTTGTGGCTTCTTGAGCAGCCGAAGCTCCAGGACACCGTTGCTGCAGGAGGAGGCCAGGCTTTCCGGCTCTACCGCCGAGGGCAGCAATACCTCTTTGTAGTACTTTCTGCCCTTGCTCTCGGCTGTAAGCTCTACCCTTGTGCCTTCCACCCGTACCTGGATGTCCTTCTCCTCAATGCCTGGGAGCTCGGCGATCACTCTGAGGGTTTCGCCCTCGTCCAGGAGGTCCACCAGGGGCTCGCGGGTCTCTGTGACCACAGCCCCCCTCTCGGTGGCTCGTATGTTGCCGAACTGTTCCAGGAGGGGTTTGCCCCCCAGGCCCATGCGCACGTTGAAGCCGTAGACGGCCCGGAGCGTTCCCTTTGGGCTTACCACCTGCCCCGTGTGGCTGGCCTCCTCTTTGCCCTCCTCGGCCATCCTGGAGAGGAGGTCCAGGAGGTCGCCGAAGCCCTTGAACAGTCCTCCCAGGCCAAGCTCCTGGGTTGCCTCCCAGGGTGTGCTACTGCTCATGGACATACCTCCGTGTCTTCTGACGGTGCTTCGTACGGGACTTTGCGCGGGGTTCTTTCGGGCGGCGCCGACTTTCTTTTCCAGATCGCCCAGCTTCAGGCTGATGGCTGGCAGGGGTCTGGCCAGGCCATTCTCCCAGCGGCGCACGGTCTGCAAGGAGACGGTGAGGAGCTGGGCAAAACGCTCCTGGGAAAGGCCCAGGTTCATGCGTAGGTCTTTGATTCGCTTCTCTTCCATCACTCGCCTCTTCGGACATGTAATGTAACAGATGATACATATGGTGTCAATACGAGAAGCGAGGTGAAAGATGACTCGTTGCGCTCCTGACCATTATGGGCGGGGGGAATCCGATGCCCTGGCGGGGGCTTCCCTGACCAGCGCCTCAATCTCTCCACGGTCCAGGTGCTTGGTGGAGGTGAGCCTGGCCTTCACCTGGTTGTCCCCCAGAAGGTCTGTGGCGGAGACGTGGATGATGCCGTCCACATCGGCCTCAAAGGCCACCTCCACCTTCACCGCACCTCTCGGAGCAGCAGGGAGGTCATTGAGGTGAAGCCAGCCGATGGAGACGTTGTCCACGGCCATTTCCCGCTCGCCCTGAAGGACGTGGATGTCCATGGAGGTCTGGTGGTCAACGGCGGTGGTGAAGAGGCGCGCACCGGAGGCGGGCAGGGGTGTGTTCCTGGGGATGATCGGGGCCATCACGTTGCCTTGCGTCTCCACGCCAAGGGTGAGGGGAAGGACGTCCAGGAGCACCGCTTTTTGCAGGATGCCCAGGAGCATCCCGGCGTGTATGGCTGCCCCCAGGGCTACGGTCTCATCGGGGTCCAGGTAGCGGTAGGGTTCTTTCTGTAGCAGGCTCCGGGCGAGGTTCCGGACGGCGGGCATCCGTGTGGCACCCCCAACCAGGACTACCCTATCAATCTCGCCTGGGGAGAGACCAGCGTCGGCCAGGGCCTGGCGCGTCGGGGGGATCATGCGCTCCAGCAGGTCCTGGCCAAGGCTCTCCACCTGCTCTCTCGTCAGGTGCACTACCTGTTCACCGCTCTCTGTTGGACTTCCCGGAGCAAGGCATACCCGTGTCACGACCGAGGAAGAGAGCTCTATTTTGGCTTGCTCCGCCGCCTCCTTCAGCCGGTGCATGGCCCTTGCGTCTGCCGAGGGATCAACTCCGCCCGCCTTTCTGATCTCCGCGGCCAGGTAGCCGGCAATACGCTCGTCCCAGTCGTCGCCGCCAAGCCAGTTGTCGCCACTGACGGCCCGCACCTCAAAGATGCCGTCTCCGAGCTCCAGAATGGAGACGTCAAAGGTGCCACCGCCCAGGTCCCACACCAGGATGGTGTGGACGCCTTCTCGCTCCAGGCCGTAGGCCAGGGCAGCAGCGGAGGGTTCGCTGAGGAGCCTGACGGTGTGGAGGCCGGCCATGCGGCCCGCCTCCCTGGTGGCCTGGCGCTGCCGGTCGTTGAAGTAGGCTGGCACGGTGATCACGGCTTGGTCAATGCCTTCCCCGAGGTACGCCTCCGCATCGGCTTTGACCCTGCCGAGGATAAGGGAGGCTATCTCCAGGGGTGTGTACTCCTGGCCGGAGAGGTTCACCCGGTAGTCTGTGCCCATGCGCCGCTTGATAGAGGCGATGGCACCGTGGGGGTTTACCGAGGCTTGCTCCCTGGCGCGCTGCCCTACGAGGGGTGGCTCACCCTTCACAAAGGCGACGACCGAGGGGGTGAGACGCTGGCCTTCGGCGTTGGGCAGGATGGTGGGCCGCCCATGCTCTATGGTGGCGACGACCGTATAGGTGGTGCCCAGGTCAATTCCTATGGCTCGTGTCATCGGACTTGTCCCAAAAGTCGTTCTACCTCACCCCCTGTGTCCGCCTCTTCCTTCACTCCGTTCAGGACAGGCTCTGCAGGAGAGGGGGAATCTGAATCTGGGGACACCCCAGACCCCGGC
>JACQUM010000051.1 GCA_016210295.1 Chloroflexota bacterium
GACAACAGGGGGGAGGAGGGGGATGGGGCCGTGCCACCCCTCCTCCAGGACCACCGCCTCCGAGCCCTCCAGCACCGCCACCGAGAGGGGGACCACCCCGTCGCCCACCCCGCGAGGGTCGCCCCGGAAGCGGCGGTAGGAGTGAGCGGTGAACATCTGCCACGGCCAGCCCCACGGGTTGCCCCGATAGGCGGTGCTCGCCACGCTCACGTAGCGGACCTCGGGCGCACAGTAGGCGCCGGGATAGAGCTCCTCGATCTCCGGGGCCACCCTCCCCGAATGGGGAGTGCCCAGGGTGAGCAGGAGGCGGACTCTCTCGTGGCCGTGGAAGGGCGGCAGGCCGCGGTACGGCCTGTCCCCCAGGTAGAGACGGCTCACCAGGCCGCCCGCGCTGTGGGCGACGATTCGCACCCTCTGGGCGCCGGTCTCCCTGAGGGCCCTGTCCACGGTCTCGGCGAGCCGGGCGGCGAGGGGCCGCCATCCGCCGCGAGAGCCCGCGAACCACTCGTATCGAGCGATAGGAGCGACGGCGACCTCTCGGTAGCCCCCACGGCTGAGATACGCCGCCACGCCGCGATAGGTCCTTGGCGAGGAGCCAAAGCCGCCCACGACGACGATGGGGTCCTGCTGCGCGCTCACGCTCCCATTCTAGCCCCTGCTTGCAGAATTACCGCTCCGGAACGAGGCGGACGACATGGCACAGACATCAGTGTCGCTAACGTGGCTGTCCGATGACCATCCCCCTGACCCCCTTCCTGGAAGGAAGGGGGCATTGGATTAGCCTGGGGGACACCCCCAGTGCCCCCGCCAAGGGGCTTCGCCCCCTGGACCCCCTCGCGGATACGTCCAGGAACTTTCGCAACCAGGTACTAGCCCTGGCCCATCGTTCGGGCGCGGAGCCGCCTTGCCGAGGCCCGTGGGATTGTGCCATTGTAGTCCTACCTAGCAGAGGGAGGCCGTTCCATGCGTCTCGGAGCCCACGTCTCTGCCGCCGGCAGCATAGACAAGGCCATCGAGCGCGCCCAGGCCATTGGCGCGGAGGCCATCCAGGTCTTCGCCTCGGGCCCGCAGGGCTGGCGCTACAAGGAGCACCCGGAGAAGGACGTGCAGGCCTTCCGGGAGAAGGCCAAGGCCGCGGACGTCCGGCCCGTCTTCCTCCACGGCGTCTATCTGGTCAACCTGGCGACGGAGAGCGGGGAGAACCTGGAGAAGGGCGTCGAGTCCCTGGCCTTCTACATGAGGACGGCGGGCCGGCTGGGGGCCTCCGGCGTCATCTTCCACGCGGGAAGCCACAAGGGGGCCGGCCTGGACGCCGTCTTGCCCCAGGTATCGCAGGCCATTCGCCGGGTGCTGAGCTCCTCCCCGGCGAAGGTCTGGCTTGTCCTGGAGAACAACGCGGGGACGGGCCAGCAGCTCGGCGCGAAGTTCGAGGAGCTGCGCCGGATCATGGACGCCGCCGGCGACGATCGAGTCAAGGTGTGCCTGGACACGGCCCACACCCTGGCCAACGGCTACGACCTCAGGACGCCCAAGGCGGTCGAGCAGACGATGAGGGAGTTCGACCGGACCATCGGCCTGGCGAACCTGGTGGCTGTCCACGCCAACGACTCCAAGGTCCCTCTCGGCGGCAACGCCGACCGCCACGAGAACATCGGAGAGGGGCACATTGGGCGCGAAGGGTTCAAGGCCATCCTGGGCCACCCCGCCTTCCGTGACGTTCCCTTCTTCCTGGAGGTGCCGGGGTTCGGGAACACCGGGCCGGACAAGGAGAACCTGGACCGGCTGAAGGGGATACGAGCGGAGCTGGGGCTGGGCTCTTAGGCCCTCAGAGTGTGGGATCGAGGAAGGGGCCGAGCGCCGACCTACGCGGTCCCCGGTGGCTCGCCAGCCGCTGCTCCCGCAGCAGAGGCGAGGGGAGTCATGTCTACCCGGGAGAGCTCCTTCAAGACCCGCCCCGCCCAGCGGTAGATGTCGTTCTCTTGGACCGCTACTCTCATCCGTCGCATGCGGCGGGAGAGTTCGGGGGCTGGCGTTTCGAGGGCGGCAAGAATAATTTCGGCGAACTGTTCGGCGTCATAAGGGTTGACCAGAAAAGCGTCTGTTAGCTCTCGCGCCGCCCCGGTGAACTTGCTGAGGATGAGGGCTCCCCGGTCGTCGTTCCGGGCCGCCACGTATTCCTTCGCTACGAGGTTCATCCCGTCGTGCAGAGAACTGACGATGCACAGGTCTGCGAGAGAGTAGAGCGCCCACAGCGTACCGCTGGAATGGTGCCGCCGCAGGTAGATGATAGGACGCCAGGCGCCCCGGGCATGTCGGCTGTTGATCTCGTCCACCAAGTCCTGAATACGGCGGTCGGTCTCTTTGTATTCGGGGATCGGCGAGCGGGACGGCACCCCTATCTGAACGAAGGTGAACCTCTCTCGGTACGAGGGGTTCTGGCGATAGAAAAGGTCCAGGGCCCGGAGACGCTCCGGTATCCCCTTGGTGTAATCGATGCGGTCCACTCCCAGGCCCACATACCCGTCTCCTAGCCTCAACTCTCGCTTGAGGCGCGCCGCCTCCCTTTGCACCAGAGGGTTGGAGACTCCTTCCGAGATGGCCTCGAAGTCAACGCTGATGGGGAAGGGACGCACGAGTGTTTCCTTGCCTCTCCGACGAACGCGGTAACGGTCGTAGTCAACCTGGGCCTCGAGCAGGAGATCGACCGACTGCAGGAAGTTGTTCGCATCGGCCCGGATGTGAAAGCCAAGGAGGTCGTTCCCCAGGAGGCCCTCCAAGATCTCCTCTGCCCACGGGCACGTGCTGAAAGTCTGGCTGGTCGGCCACGGTATGTGCCAGAAGTGGGCAACAGCGATCTCCGCGCCGGCCTCCTTGAGGAGATGCGGAACCAGGGCCAGATGGAAGTCTTGAAGGAAGACGAAGGCTTTGCGTCCACGCACCTCTTCCAATATGGCTTTGGCGAACGTCTCGTTGACTTCCTTGTAGGCGCGCCAATCGGGGCCCTCGAAGACGGGGCGAGTATAGACGGCGTGGCACAAGGGCCACAGGCCCCGGTTGGAGAAGCCGTTGTAGTACTTCTCTTCCTGTTCGCGGCTAAGCCACAGACGACGCAGGGTGTAACGGGGCGAGTCCGGTGGCACACGGCAGCGCCCGTTGGCGTCGCTCATCTCTCTGTCGGCGTCTCCTCTCGCTTGGGCGACCCAGACTCCTCCGAGAGCCCGGGCGACGGGATCCAAGGCGGTGGTGAGTCCGCTCGCCGGACTGTACCAGCGGATGGACTCACCCTCGTAGACGTGGACATAAGGTTCAACGTTGGAGGCAACGAGGAAGAGGGTATCGGCCAGTTTGGTCTTAGCGATGAATTGGAGCTCCTCCAGGGCGGCTGGCGGATGGTACGAGACGTCGTCGCTTCGCATTGAGTCCACGACGGGGCTCTTGATCCCTTCCCTCTGCAGCCGGCGGGCAATGCGCCGCAGCAGGTGCTGCTCTACGTCATCTCGCAGGTCGATGTCTTCAATCTGGCACAGAAGCACGAAACACAGGTCTCCCGCCTTTCTCTTGGGGTCTAACTTGACCTGGGGTGGGGAATCGGCGGAGATCCCAGGCAGCTCTTTTGCGGCCTCTTGGAACTCCTCGAGAAGAACGGCCTCTACCACTTCGGGGTTCGCGTCGTTGGAGACGTAAATGGGCAGAGAGAAAGGGACACGGCTCTCGGGAAGATGATAGTTCGTGACGACGAGCCGATTCAGGCGGTGGAGCGGGACCACCATCAGATTGTTGGCCGCGGTTCGAAGCCGGATGTCTTGCCAGGTGATGGCCGCGACGTGTCCCATCGTCCCGTCCTCGAGGCGGATGAGGTCTCCTACGCGGAGGTGTTGTCGGCGCAGGAGGCGGAAGTAGTAGAAGAGGTTGGAAGCCGTATGTTGAAGCAAGAAGAGGAGGGGCAAGGCCGCCACGCTCCCCAGGGCCAGGAAAGGCGCAGGCGAGACCTCAACGGCCATCAGGACCGCCTGCAAGGTTACAAAGCTGCCGCTGAGGATGGCAACCGTTCGGGCGAAGGTCGCGAGAGGAGGAGGCGTTTCTATCGTGGCCAACTCCTGCCTGACCCATCGCGCGACGACCTCCGTAGCGGTGCCACCAACGAGGAGTATCAGGGTAGCCAGGAGTACCTTCCCGAGAAGCGAATGCACGACCGGCGGCACGACCCCCCCGGCGGTTGTCAGGCCGACAAAACCGCCGGCTGCCACTCCCCATACTCGGAGGAGCCAAAGGCTCCTGAGGAGAGCCCCCTCCGACTCTTCGAGCTGCGTCCCAGGGATCTGCGCTTTCAGCCACCGGCGGACGAAACGGGCCAGGGCCAGCCACAGGCCTGCCCAGAGGGCAAAGACACCTATCGCCGCCGCGACACGGCCCCACGGTTCAAAGGCCAGAGCGTCCCACAATTTTCCGCCTCCGATACCAGGTATTGCTTGAGTCGCTTTACTCCTGCTTGGCGTCCCAGGCGGACATGCTCCAACGGCGGTTGCCCGTTCGCCGCGCCTTCCTATCCTTCGGGCTCGCGCCGTCGCTCCATGACCGGCGAACTCGGCTGGCCGCCCCAGTAAAGGGTTCGGTGAGGGTAGGGGATCTCGATGCCCAGCCGGTCGAAGATCCTCTTGGTCCGCAACCGGTACTCCCCCATCACGTCCCACTGCCGGATGGGCAGGGTCTCTCCGAGAACCTTGATCTCCACAGCGGAGTCTGCGAACTTGTCCACCCGCAGGACCTGAGGAGGGGCCAGGATCAGGGAGCCCCAAATGGGGTCCTTCGCCATCTCCTGGCCGATCTCATTGAGGACGGCGATGACGCGGTCCAAGTCTTCCTTGTACGCGACGGGGATATTCAGGTTCACCCGCGACTTTCCTTTGGTGAGGTTACTGGCGGTCCGGACCTCTCCGTTGGGGATGAAGTGCTGTGTGTAATCCAAGTCGCGGAGCACCGTGCGGCGCAGGTTGATGTCTTCCACGAGCCCGCCGATACCGGCGATGCTCGCCACGTCGCCTACCCGGTACTGTTTCTCCAGGATGATGAAGAAGCCAGCGATGACGTCGCGGATGAAAGTCTGGGCACCAAAGCCGACGGCGATGCCTACCACCCCTGCCGCCGCCAGCAAGGGGCCAAGTTCGATACCCAGTTGGGCCAGAGTCATGAAGAGGGCACCGAACCCAATGACGACGCCGGTAGCCTTGCCGACGACCGTGGAGATGGTCCGAGCGTCCTTCTCCACTTCCGCCTCGGGCTCCCCCGACTCCCGAGTGCGGATGTAGTTCGTCACAGCCTTGGGGATGGCGCGGAACGCGAGTCGCTTGAGGAAAAGGGCGAGGAGAAGTATCAGGAGGATCTTCAGGCCGCGGTCGAGAAGCCAGCCTCCGGCCCTTTCCGCCGTGGCCAGGAGGATGGCCTGTGTAACAGCCATGTTGTCGCTGAGACCGCCGGCCAGGGAGAGGCCAGCCGCCGCCAGGATGACTAGAGAAAGGGCGCTGGTGAACAAGAGGCTGAGTGGCCGGTGCAGGGCCGAGAAATCTCCGGGGAACTGCTCGTCGAGCCAGTAGAGGGTCCTCTCTATCAGGGCCGGCCCCCATCGCCAGAGAACAAGGAGGAAGACGCTGGCGAGGGTGAGGGAAGCGATGAGCCAGCCGAAGTTCTCGGCGGCGTTTTGGCGAAGCGCAATCAGCAGGTCCATACCGGCCCGCCCTTGTGGTTCTTTTTGGCCTGCGGGCCTTCGGCTCGGTGGGCCCCTGGGTAGCGTAGCCGTGGAGACATCTTAGCCGGGATTCCCCATTTCAACCGATCCTGGCCTAGTCCGATGGGACGAGAGGAGAGTATTCCCACCCTTGGAAGCCTGTCAACCATCATC
>JACQUM010000052.1 GCA_016210295.1 Chloroflexota bacterium
ATTGCGGTGCTGCTGCTGCGCTTCAGCATCTCGCAGATGGACGTCCCCACCCGGCAGTCCTACGTCGTTGCCATCGTCGCGCCGGAGGAGCGGACGGCGGCGGCGGGCCTCACCAGCCTGCCGCGGTACGCAACGCGGGCCTTCGGCCCCGTCGTCGGCGCGGCGCTCCTGCCCCTCTCTCCCGCCGGTCCGTTTCTGGCGGGAGGGGGGCTCAAGGTTTTCTACGATCTGAGCCTCTACCTCCTCTTCCGAAAGGTGCGCCCGCCCGAGGAGGCCATGCGGGAGGCAGCCACCACCTCGCCACCCCTCGACGATCCGCCTGCGGCGGACAGCCAGCGACCGTGACCTCACCAAGGGGAAGCATCTCCATCGCCTTCCGAGAGGAGCAGCGGCTGGCGAAGGTTCGTTGACCCGCCAACAGGCTTCGGATACCATATGTCTGATTGCCCGAAGTATAAGCGGTCCTCATAGTCCAGAGGAGGCCCTCTCGCTCTCTCCCGGCCGCTTTCTTCCCCCGGGAACGAGAGTAGAGGACAACACGTATGTCAGCGTCCGCCCCGAGCCTCCAGCGAGAGACTGGCTGTCTCCGCACCTTCTCCGCGCTCCGTAATCCGGGCTTCCGGGCCTACTGTGTCGCGCTGGTCTTCTTCTTCGCCGGCATCCAGATGCAGATGCTGGCCCAGGGCTGGCTGGTCTACGCCCTCACCGGCTCCTCCTTCATGTTGGGGATCGTCACCTCGATGTGGAGTGTGGCCATCTTTCTCTTCTCCCTCTTCGGGGGCGTCATCGCCGACCGGGTGGAGAAGCGAGACCTTCTTGTCTGGACCCAGGTGGGTATCACTCTCACAGGCGCCGCCGTCGCCCTCCTCGTCGTCACCGGGACTGTCCAGGTCTGGCATCTGGTTGTGGCATCCTTCGCTCAGGGAACGATCCTCGCCTTTCACTTCCCCGCTCGTCAGTCCTTGATCCCCGAGCTCGTGGGCGATGAGAGGACCATGAACGCCAACGCTCTGACGAACGCCGCCTTCAGCATCGCCGGAATCGTTATGCCGGCAATCGCCGGATACCTGGTCACTCTAATCCAGGTCGGTGGCGTCCTTGCCCTGGTCGTCCTCGCCTTCGGCCTTACCATTGCCGGCTACCAGCTCCTGCCGCGCACGGGCACGACCAACGATGCACCGCGTCCCGTCGTCCAGGAGCTCACCGGTGGGCTGGACTATGCCTGGAGGGAAAAGAACATCCTCAGCCTCCTCATCCTTTCCCTGATCCCCGTCCTTTTCGTCTGGCCCTTCCAAACGCTTCTGCCGGCCTTCACGGTGACCGTCCTGGGAGTCGGCGCGGGGACATTGGGCCTGCTGATGTCCGCCTACGGCGTGGGTTCCTTCGTAGGAGCCATTGTCGTCGCCTCTTCGGGCGACTTCCGCCGAAAGGGCCTGGCGACCCTCGTTCTCGGCATAGGGTCCGGGGCCAGCTTGGGCCTCTTCGCCCTTTCTCAGGGCCTGCCCCTCGCCTTGACGGCCCTATTCCTGATGGGGCTCTTCGGGATCCCTTACCTGGCGGTGAACACGACCATGCTCCAGGTGATGGTGCCGCCCGCGGTACGGGCACGGGTGATCAGTCTCACCATGATGACCTTGGGCCTCATGCCCTTAGGCGCCCTTCCCCTGAGCGCCCTGGCCGACGCTGCCGGCGTCTCTGTGGCCTTCATGACGGCGGCCCTTTTGCTTCTCGGGGCCACAGGGGCTATCTTCCTGCTCCGCCGCAGCCTGCTCTCCCTGTAGCGGAGAGCCCTTTTCGGCGAGCTTCTCTAGTGTGGTGTCCCTGAAGTTCGCAATTAAACTCACGTCGGACTGTCATTGCGAGGCCTGATGGTTCGAGGTTCTCACCACAGGCTCTGGAGGGGCGTGGCGCTCTCCGCTCTCCCCGCCAGATTGCTTCGTCGTCTCGCCAGGCGGGACTCCTCGCAATGACAATTTGGGTCCTTTTCGGGGACACTCCACTAGCAGGCTGATGAAGAATGGGGAGTGCGGAGGGGCGAAGCCCCCTCTGGCGTGGTCCTAGAGCCTGCCCTGAGCGAAGCGAAGGATGTCCCCCAGTTCTTTTATTTCTTCCCCCTCTCCCGAAGGGAGAGGGGGAAACAGGGGGTGAGGGCTCCCCTCCGACGCCTAAGTCTAAGGGGTATCTTCATGCGCAAGGATCGTAGATAGCAGCCCGAAGGGCTACCTTGAACTCGCCGTAGGCGGGGTTGCGGGCGAATTCCAGCACCCCGCTACCGCACCAGGCGGAACGTGGAGCCCGCCTCCGTCTTCTCCACCTCGATGCGCACGTCGAACAGCTCCTTGATCTCTTGCATGTGGGTGATCACCAGGATGAGGGGGAAGTCCTCCCGCACCACGCCGATGGCCTCCACCAGCCGCTCCCGCCCCAGGGCGTCCTGAGTGCCGAACCCCTCGTCCATGAAGAGGACGGAGAGGGGCGCCCCGGCTCGCCGCGCCAGAAGCTTGGAGAGGGCGACGCGCAGCGCGAAGTTGATGCGGAAAGCCTCGCCGCCGCTGAAAAGCTCGTAGGGTCGCGTTCCCCACTCGTCCCCGACCGCGACCTCCAGGGTCTCCTGCGTCTCTCCGCCCCGCGTCAGGCGCTGCGTCTCCAGGCGCACGTGCATCCGGTTGTCCGTCATCCGCGCCAGGAGCGCGTTGGCCTCCTCCTCCAGCTCCGGAAGGGCCGTCTCGATGAGGAGGGCCTGGACCCCCTTCTTGCCAAAGGCCGTAGCGAGCTCATCGAAGACCGCCTTCTCCTCCGCCCGACGCACGGCCTCCCGCACCTGGGCGTCCCTCTCCGCCCGGCGCCGCACGAGATGCTCTAGCTCGGCCTGAAGGCGAGCGAGCTCCTTGCCCTCCTGCTCCTCCCTCCGCCGAAGGGCCTCCACCTCCGTTCGCAGCGCGGACACCTGTCCCTCCAGAGCGGGCAGCCCGGCCACGGCCTCCTCCAGCGATCTCTTCTCGCGCCTTTCTTCCACAAGCCGCCCCTCGAGATCGACGACGCGCGTCTCCGTCTCGGCAAGAGAGGCTTCGTCGCGGGACAGTCCGCCTATAGCGGACTGGATGGCCTGCCAGTCCGCGTCCCATCTCTCCAGCGCCTCGGCCTCCGCCGAGGCGCTCCGATGGGCCTGGAGGTCGTATTCCAGAGCGGCGATGTCGGTCTCGATCTCCCGCAAGGCCCTCCCTTCCTCCGGCGCGAAGGTGCCGTTCTCTAGCCGCTGGCGAAGCGAAACGAGGGCCGGCGCCAGGTCCCGGGCCTGTTCCGTTGCCTTCTCCGCGCGCTCCTTCTCCTGCCCCAGCGCCCCTGCCTGCTCCCGCAGGGTCTCCCGGCTCTTCCGCAGCCGAGACTCCTCCTGGCGCGCGCTCGCCACCGTCTGGTTCAGGCTGTGGCGTTCCTGGTTCAGAGCGCGCGAGCCCTCCTCCAGCTCCCTCTGGACATCCCCCTGGCGCTCCGCGTAGTGCGCTTTGACCTCCTCCAGACCGTGCTCTCCCAGCTCCGTGCCGCACAGAGGGCACCGCGCCCCGCCTCCGCCAACTCCCAAGAACTCCTGGCGCTCCCTCAGCTCCTGCATCTCCTTGCCCAGCCGTTTGAGGGTCTCTTCAAGGAGCCGGACATTCGTAGCCATCCGCTGGACTTCGGCTTTGCCCGACTCCAGGACCTCTTCCTCCTTCTCCAGTGCTGCACGCTGGGCCGAGAACTCCTCCAGGAGGGCAGCCAGCGCTCCGGCGCGGGCCGCCTCCCTCTGGCTGTCCTCCAGCTCCTTCGCCAGGCGGGCCTCCTCCCGGAGAAGAGAGGAGCGCGCCTCTTGCCAGAGCCCCTCGATCTCTCCCCGACGCTGAAGCAGCTCCGCGTACCGGCTCGCTTTCTCGCCGAGGGCCGCCGCTCGCGTCCGGGCCGCCTGGAAGGCGGCATACCCAGCCTCGATCTCCTGTCTCCGAGCGACCAGCGCCTTCGTCTGCGCAAGCCGCTCCCGCGCCTCCGCCTGGCGCCTCTGCTGGTCCGCTCGCTCTCCTTCGAGTCTCTGGACGTCCGTCTTCATTCTCGCCAGCATCTCGCTCTGCACACGCAGACGAGCAGCCTGCTCCTCCCGCTCGCGCAAGGATGACTCCCGCTGCCCGACGCTCTGCCGTAGAGCCTGAAGGGCCTTCCCCTTCGGCTCCACCTGGCCCTGGAGCGCGGCCTCCCCCTCCATCTCCCGCTCCAAGCTTTCGACATACTTGTGGATGGCGTCTGTGGCGTTCTCCCGGGCCCGTGCCTCCTCTCGGGCCCTCTCCGCCAAGACGTCGTACCTGCCCAGCCGGAGGATGTCCCCCAGAACCTCCTTCCGCTCCGCCGGTCGCTTCGTGGTGAAGCGGTCCGCCTGGCCCTGGAGGAGAAAGGCCGAGTTGACGAAGGTCTCGTAGTCGAGGCCGATGGTCTCCCGGATCCTCTCCTCCGTCTCCCGTATCGTGACTCCATCTAAGGGGTGGGAGCCGTCCTCACCGAGGAGGAGGAAGTGGAGGGACGTCTGCCCGGAGCGCTTCTTGCCCCGCGGTCGGGCGTGACGGCGGACGATGCGGTAGCGGGCCTCGGCCACCTGGAAATCCAGCTCCACGGCCATCTCCGCGGCGCCCTGCGTCACCAGATCGTCGTCGGGGGCTCGCGCTTCGCCCCACAGGGCCCACGTGACCGCCTCCAGGAGGGCCGTCTTCCCATGGCCGTTGTTCCCCGCCAGACAGGCGACGCGGAGCCCCTCCAGCTCCAGGGTCGGCTGGCGGCCCCGATACGGCATGAAGTTCTCGACGTTCAGGCGGAGAGGAAGCATGGCATGGCCTCCTCTAAGGCAAGCTCAGGCCCACTCCCCAGCGGGGCTCTCGTACCTGAATGGGCTCTTTGGAAAGGTTCTCCACATAGAACCCGGGGTTCTGGGTGTGCACCGGAACGAGGAGCCGGGGACGGATCTCCTTCACCACCTCCAGCAGGTCCTCTGCGGGGGCGTGGCCGGAGGCGTGGAACCCCTCCTCCCCGGGTGAGATCTCCCACCCCCCATCGCCACGGCGGCGGGGGAGCCCCAAAGAGCGCAGGCCGAACCGGTCCAGCCAGTGGCGGAGCCGGTCGATGTCGTACCCCTGCTCCTCGTCGTACACCTCGGAGGCGGAGTAGATGTAGAGGCCCCCCTGGGGCTCGATGTCCACCAGGTTGTCGATGTCCCAGAAGCTGAAACAGAGGAGATAGTCGCCGGGGCTGGCCTTGATCTCCTTCGAGCCGACGAAGAGGCGCCTGTACTTCTCTCGGACCGTCTTCTCCCAAGTGCTGTCCCGCGCCCGGAGCTCGTCATAGATCAGGAGGCCGTCCATCTCCGAGAGGCTGGGCATCTGGTGCCAGGCGTGGCGCATGGCGTCGAGGAGGTAGGCATCCTTTGTGGTGACCACCAGGGCCCGGCCGCTCGCCTCGGCCACCTGATAGAAGGTGACCAGCCGCTCGATGTTCCTGGGCCCGAAGTCGGCAATGACCAGTCCCTCTTCACCGCGAACGGCTTGCAGACAGTGCTCCAGGACCTCCTCCTCCGTCACGCGCCTCTCCGCCGGCTTCGTGCGTGTCCCCTCGCAGACGAGAGCAACCGGATGCAAGGCCTGGGCCGCCTCCAGGAACTCCCGGACCAGCCCCTGCTGGCTCCCGTGACGGCGTATATCCCCCGTGTAGACGATCCACCCCGCCGAGGTCTCCACAGCGAAGGCCGTCGCCCCCAGGATCGAGTGGTCGACGGGGAAATGTCGGAGACGGAACCCAGGGATGGAGCCGTACTGGGGGAGGACATCGGGCGCGACGCGCTGGACCCTGGTGCGCGGCCCCAGAGGCACCGCGTCCCAGAAGGCCAGGGCCTCGGCGTGCGGAGCCACAGGCTCGCCCGGGGGCGCGACGGAGTCGTTCTGAGTGAGGAGAAACGTAAAAGGACGCTGGGAGCGTGGCCCCTCGATGCCCAGATACCCGCCCTCTTTGGCCGTCCGGCTCCCAAAGTAGGCCAGCTCCTTCTCGAAGTCCGTCGGGGAGGTATCCTGCAGCGCCTTGGCGATAACAGAGGTGATGAGGCTGGCGTAGACACGGACGTCTGGCCGGAGGAAGGAGACATAGCCGCAGTGGTCCAGGTGAGCGTGGCTGACCACGACCCCGGTGACGCCCTCCAGCCGGCGGTACCCTGGCCGCTCCTTGAACCGCTCCCACAGCCCCTGGAACGGCTCCAGGTCCCGGCGATACAGGCCCTCCAGAGGCGGAAGCAGCCCCAGCGTCAGCAGGTCCAGGAGCCCTGTGCCTGGCCGCGGCTTCAGGTACTCCTCGTAGTAGAGGTTCCGCGTCGCGTACGGCGTCCCGAAGTCAAGGAACAGGCGGTCTTCCCCGTCCTCCACGAGGACCTGGTTGCCACCGACCATGCCCGCGCCGCCGTAGACCGTGAGAGCGACCATCCTTCTCCCTCGCGCCTCTCATCATAGCGACGCCTCAGACGCTCTGTCACCCTGGCCTTCGCATCTCCTTGACCGAGCGCCACGCTAAGACAAAACAAAGGGGGAGGCCTTTCGGCCTCCCCCTTTGATAGTCCGAAAAGGCTCTCTACGCCTTCTTCTGGGGGCGAGGCCGAAACCGTGGGATCGCTATCCCCTGTCCCGCCACATTCTCAAACACCGCCTCCACCACCATCCCCACCTTCACTTCCTTCGGGTCGATCCCCACCACGTTGCTCCACACCCGCACCCCTTCGTCTAGCTCGATGATCCCCAGCACGAAGGGCACCTCCTCCGCATACCCCGGCCCTCCACCCTGGTACGTGATCGTGTAGCTGTACACCTTCCCGTACCCGCTCCCCCGGATCCACACCGTGTTGCTCGACAGGCAGTGCGGACACACGTTCTGCGGCGGATAGTGGAACTGCTTGCAGCTCGAACACCGCTTCAACATGTACTCCCGCCGCGCCGCCGCCTCCCAGAAAGGCCGCGTCTCCGGCTCCAACACCGGCAACGGCTTCTTGTACGGCTGTGGCTGCTGTGGCTGCTGTGGCTGCTGCGTCGTCATCTCCCTCTCCTCCCTCCGTGTTTCTTTCTCGCTAAGAGGGGCTTCTCCCCTCTGGACTCCCCTTCTCTTCTTTAGGTGTGGCTGCTCAGGACCAACGTGCCGGTCCCGTGACGATGAGAGATAGTCCCGCCGGTGCCGTGGGCGACAGCTAGGTCGCAGTTGGGGATCTGGGCCTCTCCCCGCTCCCCGCGGACCTGCCGGGTCGCCTCCAGCATGGTGAAGATGCCCCGCATCCCCGGGTGGTTGGAGGAGAGCCCGCCGCCGTCGGTGTTCAGAGGCAGCTTCCCCCCTGGCTCGAGCTTCCCGTCCGAGACGAAGGGACCGCCCTCGCCCTTCTTGCAGAAGCCTAGGTCCTCCAGGGTGACGAGGACGGTGATAGTAAAGGAGTCGTAGAGCATGGCCAGCTTGATGTCCTTGCGCTCCACCCCCGCCATCTTGAAAGCGTCTTGGCCCGACCACTGGGCGGCCACAGTGGTCACGTCCCGCCGACCAGCATCCCAGTGCCCCACCGCCTCTCCCATGCCCAGGATGTAGACAGGCTTCTTCTTCAGGTCCTTGGCCCGCGCCGCCGAAGTGACGATGACGCACCCGCCGCCGTCGGTCTGGAGGCAGCAGTCCAACAGGTGCAGCGGGTCCGAGACCATGCGGCTGTTCACCACGTCCTCGATGGCGATGGGGTCCCGCATCACCGCGAAGGGGTTCGTGGCCGCCCACTTCCGCGTCGAGACGGCGATGGCCGCCAGCTGCTCGCTGGTGGTCCCGTACTCCTCCATGTGGCGCCGGGCGGTCTGGGCGTAGACGCCTACGGTGGTCGTCCCGTGGACGCCTCCTTCGTACTGCTCGGGTGCTTCCGCCTGGAGCCCAGCGCCACCCGTGCCGATGGCTACGCCCCGGGACTTGGCCGTGCTCCCGTACATGATCGCCACCACGTTGCAGCGACCAGCATCAATGGCCGTGGCGGCGTGGGCCGCATGGACCACGAAGGAGGAGCCCCCCGTCTGGGTGCTGTCCACGTAGTGCGGATGGACGTTCAGGTACTCGCACAGGTCCACCGCCCCGAAGCCCTCCCCGGCTGTACAGATGCCGTCCACATCGTCCTTGGTGAGGCCAGCGTCCTCCAGGGCCTCTCGGAAACACTCCGCCTTGATCTGGTTGATGCTGACGTTGGGCGCGAACCGGCTTTCGTACTCGTGGATCCCCACGATAGCGGTCTTCCCTCGTAAGGACATCTCGGTCCCCCCTTTCCGAGCGAATTCTTCGTTCCGACCGTCCTCGCCGATCTACAACCCCCCCTAGACTCGGTTGCTGAGGATCAGGGTGCCCGTCCCGTGGCGCGCCGAGATGCCGCCGCCGGTGCCGTGGGCGACGGCCAGGTCGCAGTTGGGCACCTGGGCCTCCCCCCTCTCCCCTCGGACCTGCCGGGTGGCCTCCATCATGGTGAAGATGCCACGCATGCCAGGGTGGTTGGAGGAGAGCCCGCCGCCGTCCGTGTTCAGGGGAAGGCTCCCGCCGGGCTCGATCTTGCCGTCGGAGACGAAGCGCCCCCCCTCCCCCTTGGGGCAGAAGCCCAGGTTCTCCAGGGTCACCAGGACGGTGATGGTGAAAGAGTCGTAGACCATGGCCAGCTTGATGTCCTTGTGCTGGACTCCCGCCATCTGAAAGGCCTCCCGGCCGGAGCGGTAGGCGGCCATGGTGGTCAGGTCCCGAAGTCCGGCCTCGTGGTGGCCGACCGCCTCCCCCGCCCCGAGGATGTAGACGGGCTTCTTCTTGAGGTCCCTGGCCCGCTCCGCCGAGGTGATGATGACGCAGCCGCCGCCGTCGGTCTGGAGGCAGCAGTCCAGCAGATGGAGGGGATCGGAGACCATGCGGCTGTTCATCACGTCCTCGACTGTGATGGGGTCCCGCATCACCGCGAAGGGGTTCATGGCCGCCCACTTCCGCGTGGAGACGGCAATGGCCGCCAGATGCTCGCTTGTGGTCCCGTACTCCGCCATGTGCCGCCGGGCGGTCTGGGCATAGCTCCCCACGGTGGTCGTCCCATGGACGCCGCCCTCGAACTGCTCTGGAAAGGCAGCGAAAAGACCGCCTCCCCCCGTCCCGATGGCCCGGGCCGTGGACTTGGCCATGCTGCCGTACATGGTCGCCACCACGCTGCAGCGACCCTCCGCGATCTGCGCCGCCGCGTGGGCGATATGGACTACAAAGGAGGAGCCGCCTGTCTGGGTGCTATCGACGTACTTGGGATGGACGTCCAAGTACTCGCACAGGTCCATGACGCTGCCGCCGTCCCCCGCCGTGCAGACGCCATCTAGGTCGTCCTTGGTCAGCCCGGCGTCCTCCAGGGCCTCCCTGAGACACTCGGCCTTGATCTGGTTCACGCTCGCCGTGGGCGCGAACCGGCTCTCGTACTCGTGGATCCCCACGATGGCCGTCTTTCCTCGCAAACTCATCTCGGTCCCCCCTTTCCTTCGTCCCGGTCTGCTGGCCGCTAGAGCCTGTTACTCAGGACGAGAGTGCCTGTCCCGTGTCGGTTGGAGATGGTCCCGCCGGTGCCATGCGCGACGGCCAGGTCGCAGTTGGGAATCTGGGCCTCCTCCCGCTCGCCCCGGAGCTGTCTGACCGACTCAAGGACCGTGAAGATGCCCCGCATGCCCGGGTGGTTGGAGGAGAGCCCGCCTCCATCGGTATTGAGAGGCAGGCTCCCGCCGGGCTCGATCTTGCCATCGGACAGGAAGGGCCCGCCCTCGCCCTTCTTGCAGAAGCCCAGGTCCTCCACGGAGACCAGGACGGTGATGGTGAAGGAGTCATAGACCATGGCGAGCTTGATGTCCTTCCGGTCAACCCCCGCCATCTCGAAGGCCCGTTGGCCCGACCATTTGGCGGCAACTGTAGTGATGTCCCGCTTGCCACCCTCGCTGTGGCTCACTGCCTCGCCAGCGCCCAGGATGTATACGGGCTTCTTCTTCAGGTCTTTCGCCCGCTCCGCGGAGACCATCACGTAGGCTCCGCCGCCGTCCGTGATGAGGCAGCAATCCAGAAGGTGAAGAGGAGCGGAGACCACGCGGCTGTTCATCACATCCTCAATGGTGATGGGGTCCCGCATGACCGCGAAGGGGTTCATGGCCGCCCACTTCCGCGTCGAGACGGCGATGGCCGCCAACTGCTCGCTGGTCGTCCCGTACTCCTCCATGTGCCGCCGGGCGGTCTGGGCGTAGCTCCCGTGAATGGTGGGGCCGTGGAGGTCGCCGGTGAACTGTCCAGGGAAGTCGGCGTAGGTCTCGCCGACCCGCCCGAAGCCGGACGTCCCGGGCCGCTGGAAGGACTTGTTCATGCTCCCATAGGCGATGACGACGCAAGAGGCGCGGCCCGAGGCGATCTGCGCCGCCGCGTGGGCCGCGTAGACCACAAAGGAAGAGCCCCCCGTTTGCGTGTTGTCCACATAGCTCGGGTGGAGGTCGAGGTACTCGCAGAGGTCCATGATCCCGTTGGACCCCTCGCTGGTGGCGCAGAGGCCGTCCACGTCGTCCTTAGTCAGCCCGGCGTCGTCCAGGGCCTCCCGAATGCACTCCGCCTTGATCTGGTTGATGCTCTTGGTGGGTGCGAACCGGGCCTCGTGCTCGTGAATACCCACGATGGCCGTCTTGCCGCGCAGATAACCCCTGTCCATTTGCTCCCCCCTTCCCTCGTTCTAGAGTAGACAGCCCGTTATTATACTGGCTCCCCCTTTGATAGAGCAAGGGAGTCAAGTGGCCATTCGCTCAGTCGCGACTGAGCGAATGGCCCTGAAATGCTCCGCCGCCTTCCCTGAAAATCAGCCCCTTTCAACTCGTCTCCAGGCAAGATTCCCCACGAGTCTTTGAGTTGGCGTCGCAATGCGACGAGGGCATTCAATTCGTCTAGAAGGGTGCTGAAAAACTCCTTCGACCATCCCCCTAACCCCCTTCCTTGCCAGGAAGGGGGAAGAATTTGTATTTGGGGGACACCCCCATCCGCCTACGGCGGACTGCTAAAGGGGCTTCGCCCCTCTGGACTCCCTTTTTCAGCACCCTGCTAAAAGGCAGCCGAGTACGAACCAAGAGGCAGCTTCCCCCCGGGACCCTATTCCAGGAAGTCGCGCAGCTTGCGGCTCCGGGTGG
>JACQUM010000062.1 GCA_016210295.1 Chloroflexota bacterium
ATAGATTTCTCCCCTTTCCTGGCCAGAGCCTGCCCTGAGCTTGCCGAAGGGAAGGGGGCAGGGGGATGGTCGAAGAGGGTTTTTCATTCGCCTGCTAGGGCGCTCCTCTCCCTTGACATCCATCGCGTAGCCTTGCGCGTATCATGAGAAAGCATCCTCTGCGAAAGGACAGGCGGCTCCTATGGCTTCTCTCTCCACTGGTGGGTACGATCCGGCTCACAACGGCCTTTTCCCCCGGATGACGGTCGGGGTCATGGGGTCGGCTGGGGGCAAAATCCCGGCAGCCGTTCTGAGGCGCGTCTTCCGACTGGGCCAGGAGATCGCCGGCCGAGGGTACGTCCTCATCACCGGCGCCTGTCCGGGCATTCCCCACGAGGCTGTGAAAGGGGCGAAATCCAAGGGCGGCTTCGTTGTCGGCGTCTCTCCGGCTCTCGACTTCCGCGAGCACGTGGAGGAGTTCCACTCTCCCACGTGGGGGTACGACGCCATCATCTATACGGGCTCTGGGTTGATGGGCCGCGAGATAGAGAATATCCGCTCCTGCGACGTGGTCATCCTCGCCGGGGGACGCTCCGGGACCCTGGGGGAGTTCGCCATCGCCTACGACGAAGCGAAAATCATCGGCGTCCTCCAGGGGACCGGCGGCATCACAGAGCACATCCCTGCCGTTGTCTCTTTCGTCAAGAAGAAGACGGGAGCGGAGATCATCTACGCCTCGGACGAGCGTGAGCTGATGGATAAGCTCGAGATGGTCTACCGTCAGCGGCTGCTTCCTCAATACGAGGCTATCATCGCGGCGGGGAGTCCCCACGGCGTCCTGGAGGACTGAGGAGCGGGGTGAGGCGGCGTCTCGACAGCCGGTTAGTCGAGGAGCTCCACCCGGACCTTGGCTCCCACGGGCATGACAGGCACGTCCTCAGGACAGATGGCCAGGCCAGTGGCCTTGGCCATGGAGGAGAGGATGTTGGAGCCTTGCGCTCCCGTCAAGCGGGCGTGGGTCTCCCCTTCGCGCTCGGTGAGGACGGCTCGCGCGTAGACCCGGCGCCCGTCGTCGTTGACGATGGGCTCCTCCAGGATTGCCTCGACCGCGCGAGACTCCCAGGAGGCGTGTCCCATCATCTTCAGGATGGCAGGCCTGGCCAGGATGTGGAAGACGACCATGCTGCTCACGGGGTTGCCGGGCAGCCCCAGGTGCGGGACGTGGCGACGCCAGGGAGACCCTTTCCGGCCGCGAATAATGCCGAAGGCGACGGGTTTTCCGGGCCGCATCCGCACCTCCCAGAGGCGGAGGTCTCCATAGGAGGCCAACACCTCCTTCACCAGGTCGTAGTAGCCTTTGGAGACCCCTGCGGAGGTGAGCAGGAGGTCGGCGTCGCGGGCCTGCTCCATCTTCTCCGCCACGGAATCGACCGTGTCCCGGGCGATGCCCAGGACCTTGGGGATGCCTCCGATCCCCCGCACCAGGGCGGCGGTGGTGTAGGTGTTGATGTCGTAGATGTGGCCCGGCTCCAGCTCACCGCCTGGGGGAGTGAGCTCGTCGCCGGTGGCGAGAACAGCCACGACAGGGCGGCGGTGGACGCGCACGGTGTCCCGGCCCAGGGAGGCCAGGACACCGAGGTGGGCCGCGCCGAGAGGAGTCCCTCTCGTCAGCACGCGCTCTCCCTGCCGCAGGTCCTCGCCCGCTCGGCGGACGTTTCGACTCGGAACGACAGGGACATGGATGGAGATCTGGCCGAGATCTTTCTTCGTCGCCCGTCGCTCCTCCTCGTCCGTGTCCTCGAAGCGGACCACGGCGTCGGCGCCAGGCGGAAGGGGGGCGCCGGTCATGATGCGAAGGGCCGTGTGAGGCGAGAGGGCAGGAGGTCGCTGCCCCGCCGCCACCTCCCCTGCCACCGGCAAGGTGACGGGCCTCTTGAGAGTCGCCGAGGAGGCGTCCTCGGCGCGGACGGCGTAGCCGTCCATGGCGGAGTTGTCCCAGGGCGGAACGTCCAGGCGGGAGACAACGTCCTCCGCCAGCACTTGCCCCAAGGCGGTCAAGAGAGGTTTCTCCTCCGCCTCAAGGGGGGAGACGGCCGCCAACACCTGCTCAAGGGCTTCTTCCACGCGGAGCACAGGCTTTTGCGCCTCCTCTCCGTCATTATAGGGGCTCTCTGCGCGAGGATTTTCCCCTGGGGTTGTTGCTCTTTGGCCGAAGCACGGCGGCGTCAAGTGGTTATATAATTGGACTGCTGGCGCTCGGAGCGGACAAGAGCCCTGGATCACAGGGACGGACGGGAGAGGGGACATTATGGGTTACGACCCGATGTGGGTCCAGGGCCACGCGGTTGAAAAGGAGCTTGAGCGGATACGGGAGAGCGAAGAGCGGCTTCGTGATCCTGAGGGATACCGCTTTCGGAAGGAGTTGGAAGCCTTCCGACGGCCGCGGGGCTGGCACGCCGTCCTGGAGGTCTTCCTAAGCGGCATCATCATAACGGCGGTCCTGTTTCTTCTCTTCTCCCTCCTCCTTGGGGCGTCACCTTCCGGGCCAGGCTAGCCAGGAAGGTCCTTCTACCTGCCCTTGCGGGGTCTTTGGAGGCGCCCTATCCCCTCAGCTCGGCCCCTGCTTGCTCCTTGAGGGCGGCCAGGAGCTGGTTCTGAGCGATCTCCACTTCCCGCTCCGCGAGCGTCCGCGTGGGGCTTTGCCAGACCACGCGAAAGGCCAGGGACTTCTTCCCTGGAGGGACCTTTTCTCCCGTGTAGACGTCGAAGAGGATGACTCGGGCGATAGCGGGGAACCGGCGGATGGTCTCCTCCACCGCTCCGGCCGGGGTCTCCTGGTCCACAACTAAGGCGAGGTCGCGGACCACGCCCGGATAGCGGGAGACGGTGCTATAGCGGCGCTGGACGGGGGCGCGGGACAACAGGCGCTCCAGGTCCACCTCCGCCAGGATGACCACGGGCGTCGCGATCTCGAAGCCGTGAAGAGTGTCCGGGTGGACCTCTCCCAGGAGCCCCACCTCCTCGCCCTCCAACAGGATCCGGGCCGTCCGTCCCGGCACCAGGATGCGATCCGAGACGGCCTCGAAGGTAGGAGAGAGGTCGAGCCGGGCAAAGAAGCCCTCCAGGATGCCCTTGGCGTCGAAGAAGTCTATCGATGACTCCGCCTCGCCGAAGCGCGAAATGCCGTGGCGGGCCCCGCCGAAGACGGCGGCCATCACCTCCTTTTCCTCGGGCAGACCACCGGAGCGGGGAAGATAGACGCGTCCGAGTTCGAAGAGGCGCAGGCCCTCCTCCTGGCTCCGCTCGTTCTGCGCGAAGGTCCGAAGGAGGGAGCCGCGCAGAGTGGTGCGGAGGTACTCTTGCTCTGGCGACATGGGGTTCCAGAGGTGGAGCGGCTCCGGGGCCCCCTCGGGCTGTGACTGCTCGATGGTCTCCTTACTCGCGAGAGAGTAGGTGATGACCTCTTGCATCCCGAGGCTGACGAGAGTCTGCCGGACACGCCTCTTGAGATCCAGCATGGGGCGCGGTTGGTAGCCGGCCAGCGTTCCTTGGGGCAGCGTCGTTGGAATGGCCTCGTAGCCGATGATCCGAGCGATCTCCTCCATGAGGTCTTCCGGAATGGTGAGGTCGGTCCGCCAGTAGGGAGGGATCACGTCGAGGGCGCCGCCGCCAGCGGAGCGGACGATGAGGCCGAGGGCAGAAAGCGTCTGCGCCACCTTCTCTTGAGAGAAGTTCGCCCCCAGCACTCGAGCGACGCGATGTATGTCGAGGCGGACCGGCTTCGTCTCTCGCGGCGCGGGGTAGACATCCACGAACCCGCGAGATGCCCTGCCGCCGCAGAGCTGGACCATGAGCTGGGTGGCCCGCTTGATGGCGTGGAGAGGCAGCTCCGGCGACAGCCCTTTCTCGAAGCGGACAGAGGCTTCGGTCCGCATCTTGTGGCGTCCCGCCGTCCGGCGGATGCTGGAGGGATGAAAGTTTGCCGACTCGATGAGGACGGCCGTCGTCCTGTCGGAGACCTCCGCTTCAGCCCCGCCCATGATCCCCGCCAGGGCCACAGGGGTCTCGGCGTCGGCGATGACGAGGTCCTGATCGGTCAGCTCATGGAGCTCGCCGTCCAGGGTCCTCAAAGGCTCTTGGGGCCGCGCTCGCCGCACAACGATCTTCCGGTCCCGGAGGGTGGCGAAGTCGAAGGCGTGGAGGGGCTGGCCGTACTCCAAGAGGATGTAGTTGGTGACATCTACGACGTTGTTGATGGGCCGCATCCCGCCCGCCTTGAGACGTTCTTGCATCCATGCCGGCGAGGGGCCGACTCTGACCCCTGTGACGAGAGCGGCGATATAGCGTGGGCAGAGGTCAGGATCGCGGATTTCAACTGAGGCCTGGCCTCCGATGGGGGCACTCTCTTCGGCATAGGCGAGGTCGGGCATTCGGACGGTGCCGCCGATGAGGGCGGCGACTTCCCAGGCGACGCCCAGGACGGACATCCAGTCCGGGCGGTTGGGGGTGACCTCCAGGTCGAAGATGGTGTCGCCCAGGTAGGCGGCGAGGGGAGCGCCCGCGGGTGCGTCGGGGGGGAGGACCACGATGCCGGTGTGGTCGTCGCCAAGGCCCAACTCCCGCTCGGAGCAGATCATACCCTCGGAGCGCACGCCACGGATCCTTGCCGCCTTGAGGCGCTCCCGCTCCCCCGTCTCAGGGTTGATGAGGCTGGCCCCCACGCGAGCGAACGGGACCTTCTGGCCCTGGGCGACGTTGGGAGCGCCGCAGACGACGGTAAGAGTCTCGCCGCCGAGGCCCACCGTCGCCAGCTTCAGGCGGTCGGCGTTGGGGTGCTGCTCCAGGGCGAGGACGTGGCCGACCACGACGTTCTCCCAGCCCGACCCCACCCGCTCGATGCTCTCGACCTCTAGGCCGGCCATGGTCAGTCGTTGGGCAAGCTCCTCGGTGGGGAGATCGAAGGCAACGTAGTCGCGGAGCCACTTCAGGGAGACGCGCATGGGGCCTCTTATGAGCCGCGTTGCTCTTCGGGCTGCTTTTCGGGGGCCTCTTCCGAGGGTGGCTGAGGTGTGGCCACGACGATCCCCTGGGGCGGCTGCGCTGCCGGCTCGGCGGACGCCTCGGCCTGCTGCACCAGGCCCTTGACCTCGTGGCGGGGCTTCAGAGGGATCTTGGGGGGGTGGTGGGAGGTGGACTGGACGGTGTAGACCCGGCCGCAGCGGTGGCAGTGGAAGCGGTGGGGGATGAGGGCCGTGGGGCGGCGGAGCTCGGTGTGGCCCTCGTAGAAGACGAAGGCGCCGCATCCAGGGCACTTCTGGTCGGCTGGGACGGGCTGCTGAGTGGTCATGGTTAATTACAAATCGAGATATTGTTGTGGATACAGCGCCTCTATGTGCCTTCGTTGTAGTTCTGCCAGAACGGGCTGCTTTCGGAAAGCCCGCCGATCGGTGGAGATGATGTAGCGGACGCGGGCCTCTATGGCGGCTCCGATGAAAGGTCTATCCTGCTCCGGCCCGACATCCACTCGCCTATTGGCGGTCGTCCGCCATTTGCCTCGCCGTAGCAGGTCAGGGATGACCTCTCCCAAGATCAAGGTGGCCTGGACACCCGCCTTCGGTGCCTGTTCCACGTACTCGTCTACAATCCGAGTGTTCACAATGATGCGGTCACAGCGCTCGAGGATGGCATCGTAGATCGGCCGGTACTCTCCGTTCTCCGTGAGGGAGCGGATGAAGACATAGGTGTCCACAACGACACTCTCACTCACCCTTCTCGGCCCTCTGGAGAGCTTCGACCCACTCCCGTGCCAGCTCTCGCTCGACTTTGGAGAAAGACGGCACCCAAGTCTTCAAGTAGCCCTCTTTGGTGAGGGGCAGGGGCTCTGCCCTCGTTGCGCCGACTTCACCTGCCTTGCGGTCTTTGTTCCGCTCGACGTGGTAGACGGCGATCTTGTCGGCGGTGATGGTTCCCTCCGCTATGGGTTTGCGCAGAGCGAGGAGCATGAACTGGCTGTGGGTGGTGGCGATGATCTGCTTGCCCTTGGCGGCATTCTCCGCCAGGAAGCGGCACATCTCCACCTGGGCCTCCGGGTGCAGGCTGATCTCCGGCTCCTCGATCATAGTGAGGCTGCCAGGGTTGCTCCAGCAGACCTGAGTGACCACAGCCAACGCTTGCTTCCCTCCCTGACTCGCGTTGCCAGCGTCCAAGACGACACCCAAACTTGGGTCCACGTACGTGCCGCCCAACAACCCCTCACCTTTCCACCCTGCCCACGGGTCCCTCATGCCAAGGCGCACCATTGTCTGCGATATGACGCCACGAGCCGCCGTGTGCTCTGGTCGTGAGATCACAGCGAGGAGCCCCACCAAATCTTCACTCGAACGGCCTACCCACTCAGGGTCAGAGGCTATAGCCTTTTGCTCGTTTCGAACGACGCCCCTGCTGCCCGCGATCAAATAGACTTGTTCGACAAGCTTGCGAATAAAGCGACCCAGTTCCCCCCTGGAATCTGATGTCGATTTGCCATCCAGAATATAGCCTATCGCGAAACCATCCTCCGTGTGCCGATCGATCAATTGGTTATCGATTTCCGACGGTGGGTTTAGCATCGCCCTGAAGGTGCAGCTTTCCCATTGGGATCTCTCTGCCACCTCGGGATACACCGTGACTGAAACGCTACGGCTCTCCTCAAGTTTGTGGAAGAATCGCCGGAACCCTAGCGACCGTTGACTCTCTCTGAGCCGCTGGGATAAGAGCCTGTGATCAGATGTGTCGAGCAGGCGATTGGTGAGGCGGCCCTGCTGACTAGCGAACGCCATCGCCTCCAGGATGCTGGACTTGCCGCCGCCGTTGGGCCCTACCAAGAACGTGAGGGGCTTCAGCTCTATGTCCACGCCGGGGGCACCAGCGGGCCCCTGGCCGATGCTCTTGAAGTTGGTGATCTGGACGCGGGTGAGCATGACTCAAAACTGCCTAAGGAATCTCACGTCGTTGGCGTAGAAGAGCCGAATGTCCTCGATGCCAGAACGGAGCATGGCGATGCGCTCCACACCCAGGCCGAAGGCGAAGCCAGTGTACACCTCCGGGTCGTACCCCACGCCACGCAGCACGTTGGGGTGCACCATGCCCGCACCCATGATCTCGATCCAGCCGCTACCCCGGCACACGCGGCACGCCTCATCGCCACGGCTCTGGCAGG
>JACQUM010000059.1 GCA_016210295.1 Chloroflexota bacterium
CTCGTACGTTTCCACGTGTTCCAGGAGGGTAGATGAATATTGTTGTCTGCGTGAAGCAGGTACCCGATCCGGCGGCGCCGGCAGGGTCTTTCTCTCTGGACCGCGCCGCGAAGAAAGTGGTCGTTGCCCCCTCCGTGCCTTTCGCTGTGAGCGACTACGACGAATACGCCGTGGAGGCCGCTCTCCGATTGAAAGAGGCGGTGGCGGGAAGCAAGGTCAAAGTCGTGAGCCTGGGGGCGAGCCATGTGCTCGAGGTTATCAAGAAGACCGTGGCCATGGGCGCGGACGAGATTTACCTCATTCAGGACGCGGGGTTGGCCCAGGGCGACGCTATCGCCACGGCTCACACTCTTGCTGCCGCTATCAAGAAGGCCGGTCCCTTCGATGTTCTTATGTTTGGTCGCCAGTCGGCGGACCTGGACCAGGGAATCGTCGGCTCCGGCGTTGCGGCGATCCTGGGGATTCCCGTCGTCACCAACGCAGTGAAGATCGAGGCGAAGGGCGATAAGCTCCACGTCAGCCGCCTGGCCGTGGTGGGTACGGAGACCATCGAGACTCCGACCCCCGTCGCCGTCACGGTCAGCAGCGAACTGGGCCAACCCCGCTACGCGACCATGCGCGGAATCATGAACTCTCGGCGCGTCACCCCTGTCGTCTGGAAAGCCGGTGACCTTGGCGCCGACGGCTCCAAAGTGGGCGCTGCCGGCTCCCTGACGGAGACGGTGGACGCCTATGTGCCTCAGAGTTCCACCAAGGTGGAGCTCGTCGAGGGCGAGAACCTGGCCGACGCGGGTCACAAGCTGGCCCAGCGCCTGCGCCAGGCTCGCATTATCTAGGCACTGGGAATCGGATTCGAGAAAGCAAATCGTACAGGGGGAGAGTGTGCCATGGCGAACGAAAACGGCATCTTGATAGTGGGGGAGACGGCGGGCGGTCACTTGGCGGGCATTACGGGGGAGCTACTAACCGCCGCCCGTCACCTGGCCGAGACGACGAAGGAGCCTGTCTCCGCCGCGCTGATCGGCGAGGGCGTTCGCGGTCTGGCTAATCAGGCCATCGCGCTTGGCGCCGATAAGGTCTACGTGGCCGATGGGCCTGTCTTCAAGGAGTACCTGAACGAGACCCATGTCGCAGCGGCCGTAGCCATCGCCAAGGAGGCCAACCCGAGCATCGTCCTTGTGGGGCACACCCCCAATGGCCGCGACCTTGGTCCCAGCCTCGCCTTCCGCCTGAGCGCGGGGATATCCACGGACAACGTGGAGCTCGCCATCGATCCGGCGACCAAAGGCTTGCGGGCCGCGCGGCCTCTTACAGGAGGCCTGTTCCGCCAGGTCATCGCGATCAAGACCAAGCCTCAGGTCGCGACGGTCCGAGTCAAAGTCTTCGAGCCCGGCCAGCCTGATAGCTCCCGTCAGGGCCAGGTGGTCACGGTGAACGCCAACGTCACGGCGCCCAAGACCCGAATCGTGGGCAGGGAGATTCCAGAGCAGAAAGGGGTCCGCCTCGAGGACGCCAAGATCGTGGTCTCCGGCGGCAGGGGGATGGGGAGCGCCGAGGCGTTCAAGCCCCTGGAGGGGCTAGCGGCCCTTCTTCACGGAGCTGTGGGGGCCACCCGTGCCGCATGTGACAGCGGCTACTACACCCACGATGTCATGATCGGCCTCACGGGCCGGGTGGTCAGCCCGGACGTCTACCTGGCGGTCGGTATCTCTGGAGCCAGCCAGCACATGGCTGGGTGCTCGGGCTCCAAGTACATTGTCGCCATCAACAAGGACCCTAACGCCAATATCTTCAAGGAGTCCGCGTTCGGGGTGGTGGGCGACTACAAGGAGGTTCTCCCCGCCTTCATAGACGAGGCGAAGAAACTCATTGCCTCCACCTAGTCGAGGAGAGGTTGAGCGAAGCATGGCGCTTCCGGTGGGAGAATAGGATGGACCAGGATTTCACCGTTGACCTCACTGAGGCAGGACGGAACATCGCCAAGGCCGAGGTAATCACTATCTACTTCCCTCTCTTGCGAAGGACGCTCCTTATAGACACGCGGTACGATACGGAGGATGACCCGCTGGTGCGTGTTGTCCCTATGGCCCGGAGCCCTGAGGACCGCGTGCGCAGCTTGAAGCGCATGCGGCCGCGGTTCCCGCGGCCGTCCAGCATTGTGGTGATCCCGTGGCCCAAGTATGCCGCCAGCCTGGTTCGCTTGGGCGTCTACGACAAGCTGGAGCAGCGTTTGATCCTCTCGGGCCGGGAGAGGGCAGTCCGCGCCCTCCGGTCCGGCCTCGAGGAGCTGGAGAGGATGGAGCGCGAGGAGATGGCTGCGGCGGTCGTCTCAGAGGAGAGGTACCACACCATCTGGCGGCGTAGAAGGTAGATGGGGACAAGTCCCCGTCGGGCTAGACCTTCTCGACCTTCTCCTGCGCCTGTTCGATGATCTTCTTGCTGAGATGCTCGGGGACCTCATTGTAGCGAAGGAAGTGCATCGTGTAGGTCCCACGGCCCTGCGTCTTGGAGCGCAGGTCGGTGGCGTAGCGGAGCACCTCGGCGAGGGGCGCCTCCGCCTGGATTATCGTCAGCCCATCCTGGGGGACCATGCCCAGCACACGGGCCCGTTTCGTGTTCAGGTCGCCGATAATGTCCCCGGTAGCGTCGTCGGGGACGGTGATCTCCATGGTCATGATGGGCTCCAATAATGCGGGAGACGCCTGCTCCATGCCCTTCTTGAAGGCCTGGAGCCCGGCGATCTTGAACGACATTTCCGAGGAGTCCACGGGATGGTAGGAGCCGTCGTAGAGCGTCGCTCGGACGTCCACGACGGGGAACCGAGCGATGACCCCCTCTTGGACCGCCTCGCGGACTCCCTTCTCGACGGCGGGGATGTAGTTCTTCGGGACAGCGCCCCCTACCACCCGGTCCGCGAACTCGATCCCTGAACCGCGACGCAAAGGGGTCAACTCCAAGAAGACGTGTCCGTACTGGCCATGACCGCCGGTCTGCTTCTTATATTTGTATTCCGTCCGGGTCGCTGCGGTAATGGTCTCGCGGTAGGGGACGCGGGGGGCACCGGTCTCTATGTCGACTCCAAACTTCCGATGCAACCTCTCCTTCGCCACCTCGACGTGGGCCTCTCCCATGCCGGAGAGGACCACCTCGCCTGTGTCTCCCTCGTGGCTCACCCGAAGGCTCGGATCGTCGTCGCCGAGGCGATTGAGAGCGGCCCCCATCTTCTCCAGATCGGCCTTGGTCTTCGGGTGAAGGGCGACGCTGTAGAGGGGGTCGGGGAAGGTCAGGCCGGAGAGGACCAGGCTTGCCTCGCGCGTGGTGAGGGTATCGCCGGTCAGGGTAACCGCGAGTTTGGTCACCACCCCAATGTCGCCGGCGTGCAGCGCTTCGACGGACTCTTGCGCCTTGCCCCGGGGGACGGTGATCTGGGCGATGCGCTCCTGCTGGCCTTTCGTGGGGTTCCAAAGGTAGGCCGCGCCCTGGAGGGTGCCTGAGTAGAGCCGGTAGAAGGAGAGCTTGCCCACATAGGGGTCTGCCGTGGTCTTGAAGACCAGGGCGACCAGCGGTCCCCTGGAGGAGCAGGGGAGCTTCATGGATCGTTCTCCACCGGCGTCCGTGACCGGGGCGGGAGGCCTCTCGGCGGCCGAGGGGAAGTAGTCCACTAGGGCGTCCAACAGGGCTTCGGTCCCTGCTCCCTGAAGGCCGGAGCCGACGAAGACGGGGAAGATCTTCCCTTCGGCCAAGGCCGCCTTGAAGGCGTTCCGAAGCTCTTCCGGGGGGATCTCCTTCCCTTCCAGGTACTTCGTCGCCAGGTCGTCATTGGTTTCGGCGATAGCCTCCACGAGGCGCTCGCGCCCGGCGGCGACTCGCTCTTTGGCCTCTTCGGGGGGCTCGCCTCTCTTTCCCTCGCCGGTGTAGGCCACGCCCGTGAGAAGATCGACGACGCCCTGGAAATTATGGGCCATCCCGAGAGGCAGTTGGGCCAGGACACACGATGTGCCCCACCGGCTCTGGAGCCCCTCCATTACCTTGTCCACGTCGGCGTTCTCTCGGTCCGTCTTGGCGATGAAAATCGCCCGGGGCAGACCGTGGGTGATGGCCCGTTTCCACATCATGTCCGTCCCCACCTGGATGCCGCCCGAGGCGTCCACGAGGACGAGGGCGACATCTGATACCCTGAGAGCCGAGATCACTTCTCCGACGAAATCTTGATACCCGGGCGGGTCCAGAAGGTTGATTTTGGTGTCCCGCCACTCGACGGGGAGGACGGAGAGGTTCACGGAGGCCTTCCTCTTCACCTCCTCAGGCTCGTAGTCGGAGGCCGTGTTGCCCTCGGCGATGTGGCCGAGCCTCTTGGTGGCGCCGGACCGGTAGAGGAGCATCTCTGCGAGGGTCGTCTTTCCGTCTCCGCTGTGGGAAAGAAGCACGACGTTGCGGATGGCCGGGGTCTCGTAGATACGCATCGTTCCTCCCCGCGAGTCTCTCCTCGACCCGCCGGATTCGTCCTTATTGTATGGCAAAGGGGAAGGATGGGACAACCGCACCTTCGTCCCCTGGGCTCCAGACTATACTGGGAAGGCCATGCCATCCCAGTCGGCGTCGTCCATCTCCGGGCCGTCGAAGAGAAACCCGGAGCTTCGTCTTCCAAGGGCTGTTTTGGCTGCCGTCATCCAGCGGTTCCTTTTGGTGGGCCTGGTGGTGCTTTTCGTGCCTTCGGCGTGGCATACGCCGGGCGACGCGACCGTTCGGGCTATCGCCCTCATTGCCCAGCCCTACCGCTTCAACTTCGCCGCCTGGGAGGTCGTCCACGGAGGAGAGGCCGTAGGCAAGAGCCTCGACCGGACGGTGGAGAGCGAGCCGCTTCATCTTCTTCAGCGGTACTTCGGTCTGCGGGCTGAGGAGTCCCGTGCGCGGGCCGAAGAGGAACGCGCCGTGGCCCTTTCGGAGCCTTCCGAGGAGGCGACGGCTGCCCGGGAGAAGCGCTTGTCCATCGCTCGAGAGCGGGCGGCGCTGGCTTTGCAGGTGGAGCGTACCCTCCAGCAGGAGGTGACACAGCTACTGGAGGAGGAGGGGCTGGCGGGAAGCTTTGGGCCCTGGTCAGGGCTCTTTCCTCCCGTTCAGATCACCTTCGCGGCTCTGCCTCGTCTTCTCATCGTTTCCCCCCGGGACAGGATCGACCGCCTGCAGAGCGTCGTCCTTCGAGATGAGATACCTTTGGCTGAGATGGAGGTCATGGAGGAGGTCGTCGCCGCGCGCGGGCTCTCCGGCCTGGTGGAGGAGATCGGTGGACTGGCGGCGACCTATCCCGCCATCATCACCCAGAACACGGACCTCCGCGGCGCTTTCTCCGTCACCGCCCACGAATGGGCCCATCACTACCTGTTTCTCCACCCCTTGGGGCAACGCTACGCCGGGAGTTGGGAGATGGCTACCATCAACGAGACGGTTGCGAGCATCGTGGGAGAGGAGGTGGCGGCGCGGGTCGAGGCCCGTCTGATGGGAAAGCCTCCGCCACCTCCCCCTGCCTTTCCGACACCGACGCCCGTCGGCGGGCCACCCTCTCATGAACCCCTGGGGAAGTTCAATGCCAACGCGGTCTTGCGGGAGACCCGTCTTTGGGTCGAAGAGTTGCTAGGAGAGGGGAAAATCGAGGAGGCGGAGGCCTACATGGAGTCCCAGAGGCGCTACCTTGTCGAGAACGGAGTCTATCTACGGAAGCTGAACCAGGCCTATTTCGCCTTCCACGGGACCTACGGCGATAGCCCCGCCTCTCTCAGCCCCGTGGACTTTCAACTGAGGACCCTGCGGGCCCGGTCCGCCTCCCTGGGTGCCTTTCTCAAGACGGTGGCCCAACTACGTAGCCCTGGCGAACTCGAGGCGCTCGTCTCCGAGGGATAGAGTTTCCTCTGGCCCTGTTTTTCGACCGGACGCCGCTATTCGACCTGGATCTTCTTCGTCTTCGCCTGGGAGGACTCTGGCCTCTCCTCTAGGGACTCGATGGCCTGGTCCAGGAGGCTGCGCAGGGCGAGGAGCGCCTCTCGGTTGGCCGCTTTGACGTGGGAGGCTGTCTCTTTCATCGCCTCGGGCACGCTCCAGGGACGCACCTTGAAGACCAGCTCCTCGCCAGGCTTGAAGCTGAACTCGAACAGACTGTCCGACATCGAATCACCCCTTTCCCTCTGGTCTCCGTCGGTCCTTCCTTGACGAGGGTGCGCTTACACGGGCTGGCTCTGGCGGAGGGAAGCGGAGCACCAACCGGTCCTCTTCCATCTTCGCCTCCGTCACCTCGCGAGCGGCCAGGAGGCGGGGCAGGAACATGTTGCGGCGGAAATGGCCTGCCTGGACGACAAGCTCGTCTCCGGCGCGTATGAGGTTCACCTCCTCCTTGTGGATGAAGGGCAGGGGGAGGGTGAGGAGGTAGGTGCCGTCGCTCTCCTCGGTGACGGCCTGGTGGACGCCACGAAACTGGAACGCCGCGGGGTCCTTGTCGTCGAAGAGAGCCTCCCCGACCCTCTCCAGCATCTCCAGCCCCACAACGTCCTGCTCCATGAGGGGGACGTTGTAGATAGGAAGCGGAGCGAAGGAGCCGCGGATCAGCTCGAGGTTCCGCTCCTGCACCTCTTTCCAGGTGACGAAGTAGCCGGTGGTTGCCTCTTTGGGCAGGACGCGGTTGCAGATCACCAGGTCGGTGAAGTAGCCGTACAGGTTCAGGTAGGTGTAGGTCCGCAGCGCCTCCTTCACCACCATCTTCTCCGGGTTCACCACCAGACGGACGGAGGAGCGCTCCGGATCGACTAGGATCTCACGCATCTGCCGGAGCTGCTCGAAGAGCTTTTGGACGGCGTCGAAGACCTGATCGGTGGGCAGAGGGATGTCCACGAAGGGACGCAAGACGGGCCGGACGATGCTCATAGCGCGGCGCTCGATGGGGAAGACGCGCTGCATGTACCAGCGGGCCATCTCAGGAAAGCTCAGCAGCTTGAGGGTGTCGGCGGTCGGCGCGCAGTCCACGACGCACAGGTCGTAGTTGCTGCTCTCGGCGTGATGGATGATGTTCAGCAGTCCTGCCAGCTCGTCCATGCCCGGCAAGATGGCGACCTCGCTGGCGACGAGGTCGCTGGAGCCCTGGGAGTGCAGCAGGGCCATCAGCCACCCGTGGATGGTCCCCCAGTGCCTCTCCATCTCCACGAGGACGTCGATCTCTTGGCCCCACAGGTCGGTGGCGATGGGCGTGGGCTCCGCCCCCAAGGTCACGTCGAAGGAGTCGCCGAGAGAGTGGGCGGCGTCGGTGCTGAGCACGATGGTCCGCAGGCCCCGGCGTGCGGCGCGCAGGGCGGTGGCGGCGGCGGTCGTGGTCTTGCCCACGCCGCCTTTCCCGGTGTAGAGAATGATGCGCATGGCTGCATTATAGCCGCCGCGAGAGGAGAAGCCGCAGAATAGCCGAGAGTAAGAGTCGGAAGAGTCAAGGAGCACTCTTGATGGCGGTCGCCGTGTTCAGAAGGGGAGCCCGCTTCGGAAGGGAGATGGGGAGTCTATCGAGCCGCGGGCTCACAGGGATGAGTTGTAGGGCGCCTTGGCGATGATCCAGGTACCCCTCCCTGGAGAAGCGTACAGACGGAGCTCGCCGCCGATGCGCCGGACATGTTGAGCAGCTTTTTGGAGCCCAGGGTAATCAGGGAGTTTCTCCCAAGCCGTCGCGGCGAAGCCGACGCCGTTGTCTCTAATGTGGAGAAGAACGTGATCCTGCTGAAACTCCAGGCTGATCGTGACCTCGGAAGCTCTCGAATGGAGAACGACGTTGGACAAGGCCTGTTGTGAGATGGCATACAGCACGTGCGACACCTCCGGCGACACCTCCGCGCGCCGGTCCGAGCGGGTGCAATCGAAGATGATCGGGTATGACACCAGGCTCTCGACCTCGTCTACGAGGCTCTTTAGAGACGATATCACGTCCCTCTCCTCCCCGACAGGAATGTCGGGGAGCCCCAGGGCGGCGTGGAGCTTCGGAATCAGGGCGTCCAACGTCGGGCGCAACTGGGTGGTGTGCTCCTGTCTCGTGCCGATCAGCATCGGCGCGATGGCCCTGGCCTGGACGAGTCGGTTGTACAGAGGAAGCAAGGCTTGACGACGTCTGCTCTCTACTGTCTCCAGTGAGCCTTTATCTCCGCCGAAGGTGGCAGACCCTATTGATGCAACGGCGGCGCCTGCGGCTGCTACCAGGGCCGGTATCACCGTCCCCAGCAAGCGGTTGCCCTGGACGTCGCCGGCCAGATAGCCAAGGGTGAGGAACAGGAAGATGAAGACAGCCAAGCCGATCGTCCCGGGCACAAGGAGATTCTCCGTCTGCCGGTAGAAGTGGGAGGACTGGTACCGGACCACGGCGTAGGCGACCCCGACGGGTATAAAGAGGAGAGAGAACATCGCCAGATTGAGGGAGAGAGAAGACTCGATTAGAAACAAGAGACGAGGCAGCAGCGCTCCGAAGACAAGGGGACCGAGGCCGAGGGCGAAGGTGACGATGAGGATGGCCACCTGGGCCCGGCGCCCGCGGGAGGTGTTTTGCCGGAGGGACCAGGCGAGCTCCGCTAGAG
>JACQUM010000061.1 GCA_016210295.1 Chloroflexota bacterium
ACCAGGTCACCCCCGACATGCGTCGCATCGCCAAAGCCGCTCATGCCGTAGACGAAGCCGAAGTTGACGGGTTTGGCGATGCGTCGCATGTCGGGGGTGACCTGGTCGCGGGGGACCTTGAGGACGGCGGAGGCGGTGGAGGCGTGGATGTCCTCGTCGCGGTGGAAGGCCTCCATGAGGGCGAGGTCCTGGGAGAGGTGGGCGAGAACGCGGAGCTCGATCTGGGAGTAGTCGGCGCCGAGGAACTGGCTACCGGGCGGGGCGACGAAGGCGTACCGGATGCGGCGGCCCAGGTCAGTGCGGATGGGGATGTTCTGGAGGTTGGGCTCGCTGGAGGAGATGCGGCCGGTGGCGGCGCCGGTCTGGTTGAAGTTGGTGTGGAGACGGCGGGTCTGGGGGTTGATGAGGGTGGGGAAGGCGTCGAGGTAGGTGGACTTGAGCTTGGTGATCTCGCGGTACTCCAGAATCCTGGCGACGACGCCTGTGCCATCGCTCTTCTTGAGGTCCTCCAGGATGGCGGCGTCGGTGGAGTAGGCGCCGGTGGCGGTGCGGCGGACATGGGGGAGGTGGAGCTCCTCGAAGAGGACGTCGCCGAGTTGCTTGGGGGAGCCGATGTTGAACTTGTGGCCGACGGCGTTGTAGATGGAGGCCTCCAGGTCCAGGGCCATGTCGCCCAGCTCCTGGGACATCTGGCGGAGGCGGGCGACGTCCACGAGGATGCCGTGGCGCTCCATGCGCATGAGAACAGTCACCAGGGGCATCTCGACGGAATCGAAGAGGTCTCTCTGGCCGGCGCGCTCCAGCTCCGGGGCGAGGAGGTCGGCGAGGCGAAGGGTCATGTCGGCGTCGGCGGCGGCGTAGGGGGCGGCCTGGGCGATGGGGACCTGGGCCATGGTGATCTGCTTGCGCCCGGTGCCGATGAGCTGGGTGATGGGGGTCATCTCGACGCCGAGGCGCTGGAAGGCGAGGGCCTTGAGGCCGAGGCCCTTCTCTCCGAGGAGATGGGCGGCGATCATGGTGTCGAAGGCGAGGCCACGGACGGAGACACCCTCGCCAGCCAGGATAGAGATGTCGTACTGGAGGTTGTGGCCGGCCTTCTCGAGGGCCTCCGATTTGAGGAGAGGCCGGAGGCGGGCCAGGACGAGCTCGACGGGGAGCTGAACGCCTTCCTGGTGGCGAAGGGGAAGATAGGCGGCTGCGCCCGGGGCCCAGGAGAAGGAGAGGCCGACGAGGCGGGCCTGTATGGGGTCGGTGCCGGTGGTCTCGGTGTCGAAGGCGAAGCGGCCGGCGGACTGCAGAGCGCGGCAGAGGTCGTCCAGGGCCTCGGGGGTGGTGATGATGCGATAGGGTGTGGGAGGAGAGCCTGGCCCTTCGACAAGCTCGGCGTGAGCGGGCACGGGGATGGAGAGGGTAGCCTGGTGGACATCTGCAGAAGGCGCGGCCTCTTCGAGCGTCTCCCCCTGCTCTTCGACCGGGAGGGTGCTTCCGGCCCCGTCCGGCTCCGATGGACCCGCGACACCGGGGAGCAGGTTGAGTCGGGGGAGGAGGCTGGAGAACTCGTAGGCGCGGAAGACCTCGAGGACGCGGTCGCGGTCGAGGTGTTCGGCCCAGCGGCAGGCGTCCAGGTCCAGGGAGACGGGCAGGTCGCAGACGATGGTGGTGAGGAGCTTCCCCTCGCGGGCGGTCTCCTCTGCTTCGCGAAGCTTCTCCTGGAGCGTCTTGGGGGTGACGAGGGCGAGGTCCTGGTAGACGCCCTCGATGGTGCCGTGCTTTTGCAGGAGGGAGGTGGCGGTCTTGTCGCCGACGCCGGAGACGCCGGGGATGTTGTCGGAGGGGTCGCCCACCAGGGCCTTGAGGTCGGGGATCTGGCTGGGCTCCAGGCCGTAGCGCTGGCGGACGGCCGCGATGTCGAACATCGCGGCGACCTCGCGGCTGCGCTGAAGGGCGATGCGGACGGTGGGGGAGACGAGCTGCATGGTGTCGGTGTCGCCGGTGATGATGATGGTCTGGAGGCCTTTCTCGGTGGCCTGGGCGGAGAGGGTGCCCAGGAGGTCGTCGGCCTCGTAGCCCTCCAGCTCGTAGATGGGGATGCCGAGGGCCTCGATGATTCTGCGGACGCCGACGAACTGCTGGCGGAGCTCGTCGGGTGTGGAGGGGCGCTGGGCCTTGTAGGCGGCGAAGCGCTGGTGCCGGAAGGTGGGCTTGGGGTAGTCGAAGGTGACGGCGATGGAAGCAGGGCGGAGGTCTATAAGGGTTTTGAGGAGGGTGGAGGTGAAGCCGTAGACACCGCTGGTGACCTCGCCGGTCTTGGAGTGGGAGAGGGGGGTCTTGATGGCGTGGAAGGCGCGGTGGACGAGGGCGTGGCCGTCGAGGAGGACGAGGAGCTTCTCGTCGAGGGAAGAATCACGAGGTGAGGATGGTCTGCTGGGCGGCACGACGGCCTCCGGGGGCTAGCATAGTACGGGGTGAAGGAGACCCCTGTGCAGTGCCCTACGGGTTGTCGAGCTTTTTGCTGAGGTCCTCGAGGAACTTTTGCATGTCCTCGGGCAGGGGAGAGGGCGCTTCTGCCTCTTGGGCCTCGGGGCCGGTGTCGTAGTACTCTTCCAACCGCTCCACGAGGGCCTTGGCGGAGGGGTTCCGCATGACCTCGGAGTTGAGCTCGCGGTACTGGCGCTGGCCGAGCTCGGTCTGGGGGATGCTGCCGGGGAGATGGTAGAGGGCGCGCAGGACCTCCAGGATACGCGCCGTCCCTGCGAAGTCCTCTTCGAGCTGGAGGTAGTGAGGCAAATGGACCATGAGGGTCATGTTCTCGACCCCCAACCTGTCCAGCTCTTGGGAGAAGAGGCCCAGGATCGAGGTGGGACCTTCGTAGTTGCTGCGCTGGCGAGTGACCAGCCCAGGGAAGCCGCTCAAAGGCTCCCCGGCCAGGGTGCCGGTGACCCGGAGGGGCCGCGTGTGAGGAACGGAGTTGTACATGGCCCCGATGCGGCAATGACGCTTGACACCGAGGGTCTTGAAGAGCTGCGTCAGGGAGGCGACGTAGTCCTCGGCGAAGGCGTGGGGCTCCAGGACGTGGCAGAAGAGGAAATCGGGAGGCTCCTCCCTGTGGGCGTAGTAGATGACGGTGTTGGGAACGGAAAGGCTGCGTTGGCCCTCGACGAGGCGGGTGATGGGGCGATAGCGAGTGAAGTCGTAGTAGGCCCCTGGCTTGGCCAGCCGCCCGAGCTCCCGCGCGCCGAAGTGATCTTCCAGCCGGCTCAGCGTCAGAGTGCCCACTTTCCCTGCGTCGACCCAGGGGGAGAGCATGGCGATGGCGTGGGGCTCCTTCAGGGACGGAAGGGGCTCCTGGACCTCGAAATCGCCGACTCTCATGGAATCTATCCTGCGCCGTGGGCGGGTGTTTTGCAACTCCCGCTTTGGCCAGAGCGGCCCTCACCCCCCAAACTCCCTGCCAGAGTCCCGCAGCGGGACTCTGGACTCCCCTGAGGCCAGAGTTGTGAGGCAAGCTTTTTGGCATTTCTTGCGGAAACAGGTAGTGCAGGAGCCGTTTGGAAGATAGAATTGGGACGACACCGGTGTGCAGGAGAGGAGCATGGATGGCGCAAAGGGGATGCGGGAGCGGCTTCTGGAGCTCATCAAGGAGAAGGCGTTCCGGACGGGGGTGTTCCGGCTCTCCTCCGGGAAGTTGAGCCCCTACTACATCGACTGCCGGAAGGTGGCGCTGGACGCGGAGGGGGCCTATCTCATTGGGCGGCTCCTGTTCGAGGAGCTTCGTGGGAGCGGGGTGAAGGCGGTGGGAGGCCTGACGCTGGGAGCGGACCCTATCGTGACCGCCATCGCCGTCGCCAGCTACGAGGCTGGGGAGCCTGTGGCGGCCTACATCGTGAGGAAGGAGCCCAAGGGACACGGGACGGGACAGTGGATCGAGGGGCCGGACCTGGCATCTGGAACGCCCGTGGCGGTGGCGGACGACGTGATGACCACGGGCGGCTCGCTGGTCCGGGCCATCGAGCGCTCGGAGGAGGGGGGGCTGAGGGTGACACGGGTGCTGGCGGTGGTGGACAGGCTGGAGGGGGGCCGCGAGGAGCTGGAACGGAAGGGGTACAAGGTCACCTCGCTCTATACCATCGGAGACCTGGGCATTTCGCCCGCGGAGCTGGTGGAATTCCAACGGCGCGTGGAGGCGGGACTAGTGAAGGCGCCGTAGAAGTCTTTGCCCTCACCCCCCTTGATCCCCCTCTCTCCAAGGGAGATGGGAGACACCACCAACACCCCCTGCCCAGGGGGCTTCGCCCCCCTGGACTCCCCCTTGCCCAGGAAGGGGGGAACAAACCTGCAGGACACCCTTCGACATGCTCAGGAGGTGTCTGGTCATGAAGAGGGGAGGAGACCTCGGCTACCGATGCTCTTCCCCTCGAGGCGCGGCCCTCGCTATAATATCTTTCTGTTGGCCACCTCTTGGCGAGGTAGGAGATGATAGAAGCAATAAACCTGACGAAGTACTACGGCGATTTCCCGGCGATAGAGAACGTGAGCTTCTCCGCCGAGAAGGGGGAGGTGGTGGGCTTCCTGGGGCCCAACGGCTCCGGCAAGACGACCACCATGCGCATCCTCACGGGGTACATGCCTCCCACCGCGGGCACCGCGACCGTCGCCGGGTACGATGTCGTCACCAACTCCCTGGATGCCCGGCGGCACATCGGCTACCTCCCGGAGACCGTCCCCTTATACCTGGACATGACGGTGAGGTCCTACCTGGAGTTCCAGGGGAGCCTTCGGGGGATGGCGTCGAAGAAGATGCAGGGTGGCATAGACAAGGTCATCGAGCTCTGCCGCCTGGAAGACTACTACACGACGGATATCGCCAAGCTCTCCAAGGGCTTCCGCCAGCGAGTGGGGATCGCTCAGGCGCTGCTCCATGATCCCGATGTGCTGATCCTGGACGAGCCGACCCTGGGCATCGATCCTCGCCAGGTGGTGGAGACGCGGCAGATCATCAAGGGTCTCGGGGGAGGGCACACGGTGATCCTCTCCAGCCACATCCTGGCGGAAGTGAGCATGGTGTGCGATCGAGTCCTGATCATCCATGAGGGCCATATCGTCGCTATGGACCGGCCGGAGGACCTGGCGCGGCGATTGGAGGGGGTCTCGCGGGTGGTGGTAGAGGTGCGAGGGCCCCTGCGGGAGGTGGAGGCCACCCTCCGGCAGATCAAGGGCGTGGAGCGCGTCTCACGTGTCGGGCCGGAGGACCGCGTCCGCTTTCAGGTGGAGTGCGCGTCCACCCGGGACCTCCGCCCGGTTATCGCCCAGACGGTGACCGGGAAGGGGTGGGGGCTTATCGAGATGCAGGCCGGGGGGTTGAGCCTGGAGGACATCTTCCTGCGGTTGACGGAGGAGACAGAGGCTGCGAAGGGGGGGAGGAAGCCGTGAACCTGCGCGCCATTGGGATCATCGCAGGCAAGGAGGTGCGCAGCTACTTCGGGTCTCCCATGGCGTATATCGTCATGGCGGTGTTCCTGGCCTTCTCCGGCTTTTTCTTCGCCAGCAGCATGAGCCAGCCCTTTCCGGAGGCGACAGTGCGAGGCTTTCTTTTCCCCGGCGCTTTGGCTCTCCTTCTTCTGGCCCCCGTTCTCACCATGCGACTCCTAGCCGAGGAGCAGAAGATGGGAACGCTGGAACTCCTCCTCACGGCGCCGGTGCGGGACTCGGAAATCGTGTTGGGCAAGTTCTTGGCCTCTTTCATCATGGTGGCGGTGACGCTGGCCCTCACCCTATATTTCCCTTTCCTGCTCTTCCTTTTCGGCGGCGACCCCGATCTCGTCCCCATCCTGACGGGATACTTGGTGCTCCTCCTGGTGGGAGCGATGGCCGTCTCCGTGGGCATCTTCGGCTCCGCTCTCACGTCCAATCAGATCGTGGCAGCGGTGCTCTCCACCGGTCTCCTGATGGTCCTGTGGCTGGCTAACCTGACCAGCAACCTGGCGGGAGGGAGTGAAATCGCCTGGAAGACGGCGGTGGACTACCTGGCCATTAGCGGGCACATGCAGGACCTGGCCTTCGGCATTCTGAATACAACGGACCTCGTGTATTTTGTCACCGTGATCGCCTTCTTCCTGTTTGTGACCATCCGGGTCCTCGAGACCCGACGCTGGCGATAGAGCGGTCCAGAGAAGCCATGCGGTTGCCGAGAGTCCTTTCCCTGCCTCGCCTCCCTTTCCTGGCTGACCTGGGCTTGGCTTTGGGTGCGGTCGCCCTCCTTGCCCTTGTTGCCGGCGGGCTCCTCTACCTGCTTGTCCCGGAGCTGAAGGGCTGGTCCCTCGGCCTCATAGGCGCCAGCGGGGTCTTGCTCCTTCTGTTCCTCCTCTTCTCCTACCGCGAGGTGGCGCAGTTCCTGGGGACGCGCCGGGGCCGGTACGGGCTCAACACACTGGTCGTGGTCTCTACTCTTGGCCTCATCGTCGGCATCGCCAACTTCGTGGGGTACAACCAGTCCTACCGCCAGGACCTGACGGCGACGAGCCTGTTCACCCTCAATTCCCGGACCATCCGCGCCCTGGACGACCTCGCCGACCCGGTCACCGCCTTCGCCTTCTTCCCTCTTTCTCAGACGAACCCCCTTCCCGCGTCGGGCGAGACGACCATGGGCTACTACGCCGCCGGCCTCCTGCGGGAGTACAGCCTGCGGAGCAAACTCTTCAGCTATCGCGTCGTCGATCCCGAGCAGGACCCCACGACGGCGGCGAAGTTCAACGTCGTCCAATACCCCAGCGTGGTCTTCAGCTCCGGGGCGAGGAGCCAGTTGACCACCGACGTGAGCGAGCAGTCGTTCACCGCCGCGCTGCTGCGTGCAGTGGGCCAAGAGCTCAAGACCGTCTGCTACCTCACGGGGATAAGCGGGCGTAGCTCCACGGACGCCAGCGACGCGGGCTACTCCTCCGCCTCGGACGCGCTGGTCCAGGAGAATTACGTGGTCCGGGAGGTGAGCCTGGGGACCACCGACGAGAAGGTGCCGGAGGTCTGCTGGACCATTGTCGTCGCGCAGCCCGGCCGCGATCTCACGGACTCCGAAGCGGCCCTGCTGCACGAGTACCTGGACGACCGGAAGGGGAGCGCCCTTTTCCTGCTGGAGCCCGAGATGCCGGGAAGTTTCACGTCTTTCCTCGCTGAGTACGGTATCGAGGCGGGGGGAGGAGTCGTGCTGGACGGCGTGAGCCGGGTGCGGCAGGACCAGACGCGGCCCGCCGCCCAGCCCGACCAGCACAACGTGCAGCACGTGATCACCGCTCCCCTTTCCCGCCAGAGCAAGCTCACCTTCTATCCGCTGGCCACGCGGGCGGCGCCGGTGGACCCGAACCCGGAGCCCCAGCGGATAGCCCTGACGAGCCTGGTGAGGACGAGCCTGGAGCGGAGTTGGCTGGAGACGGGCGGCGAGGACCCCAAAACAGCGGAGGCGGGGCCTAAGGACATCCGGGGGCCCATCAGCATCGCCACCGCCGCCCTGGTCAAGCGGGAGCCCAGCGGCTCCAGTCGAATCGTTGCCGTGGGAGACTCCGACTTCGCCAGCAACACCTTCTTCCGGCTGGAGGGGAACGAGGACCTGTTCCTGAACTCTGTCAACTGGCTCACCGAGGAGGAGAAGCTGATCACCATTCGAGTGAAGCAAGGTCCACGCTTCATGGTCCCCACGCAGCGAGAGCTGACCTGGATCCTCTACTCCAGCGTGGCCTTTTTCCCGCTGGCGGTGGCTTTGGTGGGTGCCCTCGTCTGGTGGCGGAGGCGGTAGGAGAGGAGGTGGAGGCGGATGAACTTTCGGGTGACGGGCGTCCTGCTGGTGGTGCTGGCCGTTCTTGGATCGTACCTGTACTTCACGTTCATCTTCGGCAAAGAGGAGAAGGAGGAGGCGCTCCTCCCTAAAGACGTTCGGCCGTGGTTCTACTTCTGCGAGGACCAGCAGATACGCGGCCTCGACGTCGCCTACTTCGGTCGTACCCTGAGCTTCGTTCGGGATGACAGTCGCGTGTGGCACTTTGATGGTCCCGATGGCCCTCTGGTGGATACGTACAGCGGCAACGAGGAGCAGGGCATCAAGGGGAGCAGCTTCTCCGGCGTGCCCTTCCTGGCAGGCGGCGCCCGGTCCAAGCGGGTCTTCGAGGAGGTGCAGCAGACGGAGAGCCTGGAGTTCTACGGCCTGAAGGACCCCAAGGTCTCCTTCACCATGAAGCTGTACCCCCAGGAGCAGTACAAAGACTCCCCCTGCACGGAAGCCCAGTACACCGTCCGCCTGGGCACCACGACCCCCGACGGCGTCCAGACCTACGCCCAGATGGAAGGCTACCCGCAGATTTTTCTGGTGGACCACACGTGGGGAGAGACCGTCGCTCGCGTCGTGACCGAGCCTCCGTACCCGCCGGCCACACCCCGGCCCACACCGGGTGGCCTCAGTCCAGCCTTGTGACGCCCCGAGGAGAAGGCGAGGAGTGGGCCTATCCCCCTCACCCCCTCAGTCCCCCTCTCCCTCGGGGAGAGGGGGAAGAAATAAAACGAACTGGGGGACACCCCCTTCGGCAGGCTCGAGGACTCTGGCAGTCCCGATTTCTCGGGACTGCACCCCCGGCAGGGGACATCACTAGGCAGGCTCAGGACAGACCTGTAACCCCACCGGAGTCCCGACTCGCAGACTCAAGACTCCCGCCCGTAGGAAAGCAGGGGGCCGTCCGCCTGGGGGGGCGGCCCCCCTCCGTCTTGGGATCGCTTAGAGCGACGTTACCGAGCTACTTGGCCAGCCACCAGTCTTCCGAGCGGCCGACGGAGCCGCCACCGGTGTTGCCCGAGAGTTGGACACCGCGCATGTCCGGGCTCATGGCGAAGGCGCCGCCGCGCCAGAGGAAGGTGGCCCGGGCGTGGTCGTCCAGGATGAGCTTGTGAAATTGGTGGCCCAGTTCGATGCGCTTAGTCCGATCCAGCTCCTGGCCCATCTTGCCGCAGAGGTCGTCCGCCACGGCGCTGGAATAGCGGCCGTAGTTGCGGTCGGAGCCGGTGAAGTAGTGCTCGTAGCAGACCTGGTTGGGGTCGGGGTGGCTGACGAGCTGGTCCCAACCGACGACGTCGAACTCGCCGGAGACGACCTGGGAGAGGACGCGCTGGCTCTCAGGGACGTAGTGGTTGACATTGAAGCCCGCGCGGCGGAGCATCTCCACGACAGGCCCCTGGGTGTAGTTGCCGGTAAAGGGCCAGGAAGGCATGTCGACCACGGGTGCCCTGGAGTCGGGGTAGAGGGCGATGCCCAGCTCGGTGAGGATCTGGCGGGCCCTGGCGACGTTCTGCTCGATGGTGGCTACGTTGTAGCCGGAATAGCTCCAGACCTGCTCCTTGGGGAGGTTGTAGGGGGTGCCCAGCCAGAAGACAAAGCCGCCGGGCGTGCACCACTTCTCGATGGCGATGTCGCAGAGAGTGGAGCGGTCGAGGGCGAGGGAGAGGGCCTCGCGGAGTTTGACGTTGTTCCAGGGGGCCTTGCCGTGGTGGGCCATGTAGAACATGGCGTTGTTGCCAAGGAAGCCCTTGCAGCCGCCGTACTTACACCAGGACTGGTCGGGGAAGTCCTCGGGGCGGAAGGCACCAAAGAACTGGAGGTGGGGAGCCTCTTTGTAGAGGGTGTCAGCGTTGTTGTAATGGCCCACGCTGGCCTCGAAGCAGACGTGGGCGCGGCCGGTGCGGACGGCGGCGCCGCAGGCGGCGGCGTCGGTGATCCGGTGCTCGACGCGGGTCAGGTAGGGATAGGGCTTTCCATCGGGAGCATTGCGATGGTACCTGGGGTTGGGGACGTAGGTGATAAGCTCGCCGCCGATGAAGGTCTCCATCTTCCACGGGCCAGAGCCGACGACGCGGGCGGGGAGCTCCTTGAGGCGGTCCTTCCAGTAGCCCTTGGGGAGGACGGCGTTGATGGAGACGGCCAGCATGCCGGGGAGGGCGGCGTAGGGGGTCTTGGTGACGAAGACGGCGGTCAGGGGATCGGGGCAATCGACTCGCGTGAGGGGGACGAAGGTTCGGCCGCGCATGGTGCGGCGGAGGCCCTCGCCGGACTTGATGGTCATGATGGACCAGGCGACATCGTCGCAGTCCACGGCCTCGTAGGTGCCGTCGGGGAGAGCTGCGGTCATGTTGGGCTGGAGCTTGAAGGTCCAGGAGAGGCCATCCGCGGAGGCGGACCAGTCGTAGGCCATACGACCCTCGACATCCTCGTCGCCACCCATGGCGCTATTGGAGGGCTTGTACTGGAGGACGGAGTCGCCGACCATCTTTGTCTCGGAGGAGCAGCACTCCGCGCAGGCGGCGAAGGAGATGGGGGCGGGGCCTCCTCTGAGGAGGATGCCGCCACGGCGGGGCGCGCCGCCGACAGGGGTTGGGG
>JACQUM010000060.1 GCA_016210295.1 Chloroflexota bacterium
ACCGTGGGCTTCGCTTTCTTCTACACCCTGGTCATCTTCCAGCAGCAGAACCTGGCGGAAAACCTCCAAAAGAACGGCGGCTTCATCCCCGGCATCCGGCCCGGCAAGCCGACCCAGGACTACCTCACTCGCGTCCTCATCCGAATCACCTGGGGAGGCGCCTTCTTCCTTGGGTTCGTCGCCGCCGTCCCCTACCTTGCCGTCCTTCTCACCGACGTCAGGAACCTTCAACTCTCCAGCACCGCCCTCCTCATCATCGTAGGCGTCGTGCTGGACACCATGCGGCAACTGGAGTCGCAACTCCTCATGCGACAATACGAAGGGTTTATTCGTTAGCATGGCCCTGAACTGGAGCATAGCCTGAAGGACGTTCGCTTCCGGCCCCGCTGCGTTTTGCCCTCTCGCCGACCATACAGAGAGAAGCCAACCATCTCCTTGAAGGGAATGTCATGCGTGTGATCCTCCTCGGCGCGCCCGGCGCCGGCAAGGGTACCCAGGCGGGAAAGATCGGAGAACGGCTCAGCGTGCCCCACATAGCCACGGGGGACCTCTTCCGAGCCGCCGTGTCCCAAGGGACGGAACTTGGAAAGCTGGCGAAATCCTACATGGACCAGGGGGAGCTCGTTCCCGACCAAGTCACCGTCCGCATGCTCCTGGAGCGGCTCTCCCAGCCCGATTGCCGGAAAGGCTACATCCTGGACGGCTTCCCGCGGACGCTGGAGCAAGCCCAAGCCCTGGACACGGCCCTGGCGGAGCGAGGAGACAAGGTCGACCGCACCATCTATCTGGAGGTATCCGAGGCGGAGTTGGTCCGCCGTTTGAGCGGGCGGTGGATTTGCCCCGTCTGCCAGACGCCCTACCACGAGGTGACCAACCCTCCGCGCACGCCCCGCCGCTGCGACAAGGAGGGCGCTGCCCTGTACCAACGGGACGACGATAAGCCGGAGACGGTGAAAACCCGCCTCGCGGTCTACTTCCAGCAGACCGTGCCTCTCATCCAGCACTACGCGCGCCAAGGCCTCCTGCGCAGAGTCAACGGAGAGAAAGAGATCCAGCAGGTGGAGAGAGAAATGGTGACTTCGCTGCGATGAGGCACACCCCCGAGGCCGCCCGGATCACCCTCAAGTCTCCCCAGGAGATCGAGAAGATGCGTCGTGCAGGCCGCATCGTGGCCGAAGTCCTGGACGTCCTCGTCAAGGCCGTCGAACCGGGGATGCGTACCCGAGACCTGGACACCATCGCTCGGCGCGAGATCGCGGCGCGCGGCGGCATCCCCTCCTTCCTCGGCTACCTGGGCTATCCAGCCTGCATCTGCACCTCCCTCAACGAGGAGATCGTCCACGGCATCCCGGGGCCCCGCGTGCTCCGCGAAGGCGACGTGCTCTCCCTTGACTGCGGCGCTATCTATGAGGGCTACCACGGAGACAGCGCCGTGACCATCGGCATCGGGGCAGTGTCCGCCGTGACACGACAGCTCATCGATACCACCCGCGAAGCCCTGGAGCGCGGCATCGCCGCCGCAGTGCCCGGTGCCCGGATGGGAGACGTATCCTACGCCATCCAGAGCTTCGTCGAGGCCAGGGGGATGAACGTGGTCCGAGAGTACGTCGGTCACGGCATCGGCCGGGAGATGCATGAGGAGCCCGCGGTCCCCAACTACGGCACACCCAACCGAGGCATTCAAATTCGGCCTGGCCTCGCCCTCGCCATCGAGCCGATGGTGACCCTCGGGGACTGGCACACTCAGGTGGCTGCCGATGGGTGGACGGTCTCCACCCTGGACGGAAGCCTCTCCGCCCACTTCGAAAACTCCATCATCATTCTGGAGGGAGGACCAGAAGTGTTGACCTCCCGGGGGTAAGAGGGGAGACCCCCTAGCATAGCGAACAGGGGTATGGCATAATAGGCGTTTGTGGGAGAGGTCAAAAGCGCTTGATTCATGGCGAAAAAGGAGAGCATCGAAGTAGAAGGGTCTGTGGTACAGGCCTTGCCCAACGGAATGTTTCGCGTTGAACTTGCCAACAGCCACAAGGTCCTCGCCCACATATCAGGCAAAATCCGCCTTCGCTTCATTCGCATCCTGCCAGGAGACCGGGTGCTGGTTGAACTCTCGCCCTACGATCTCACGCGCGGTCGCATCACGTACCGCTTCCGATAAGGTTGCCAGCCATGAAGGTCGATCCTTCGGTCAAAGTCCGCTGTAACAAATGCAAGATCGTCCGCCGTAGCGGACGAGTCTTCGTCATCTGCGATAATCCCAAGCACAAGCAGAGACAGGGATAGCCAAGCGCACCAAAAGGAGAGGACATGGCACGTATAGCCGGCGTAGACGTCCCGAACGAAAAGAAGGCCCGCATCGCCCTCCGCTACATCTACGGGATCGGACCCACTTTGGCCGACGAGGTGGTGAGGAAGGCAGGCATCAATGGCGAGGCCCGGGTCAAGGACCTCGCCGAAGGTGAACTGGACCGCCTGCGCGAGACGCTAGATAAAGGCGGGTATCTGATCGAAGGTGACCTGCGCCGGACCATCGCCATGAACCTGCGTCGTCTCGTGGAGATAGGAAGCTACAGAGGGACCCGCCACCGCCGGGGGCTTCCTGTTCGCGGTCAGCGCACCAGGACCAACGCGCGTTCGCGCCGCGGCGCACGCAAGACCGTCGCTGGCCGCCGCCGCACTGCGGCCAAGAAGTAGAAGGCAGAAAAGACCGTGACGACGCAAAGGACACACACCCGAGCGCGGCGGCGCGAACGAAGACTGATCTCCGCCGGACGCGCCTACATTCAGTCGACATTCAACAACACCCTCGTCACCGTGACCGACGTCCAGGGGAACGTCATCGCCTGGACCAGCGCAGGCACTCTGGGATTCAAGGGGTCCCGGAAAGGGACGGCCTTCGGCGCCCAGCGCGCCGCGGAGGAGGCGGCGAGCCGCGCCAAAGAGGTGGGCATCCGAGAGGTAGAGGTCCGCGTGCGCGGCCCAGGGAGCGGTCGCGAGACGGCCATTCGCTCCCTGCAAGCGGCCGGCCTCACCGTGACCAGCATCCGGGACGTCACCCCCATCCCACACAACGGCTGTCGCCCGCGCAAGCGGCGCCGCGTCTAGGAGGCCCTCTGCATGTCCCGTTACACCGGTCCCGTTTGCCGTCTGTGCCGCCGTCAGAGCATGAAGCTGTTCCTGAAAGGCGAACGGTGCTTCACCCCCAAGTGCGCCGTCGAGCGCCGCCGAGGCGCCACCCGTACGGCGCCCCGAGGACGGCGGCGCCGGACCTCCGAGTGGGGACTTCAGCTCCTGGAAAAGCAAAAGGCACGCCAGATCTACGGGGTCATAGAGCGACAGTTCCGCGCCCACTTCCAAGAAGCCCTGCGGAGGCCAGGCGTCACAGGCGAGGTCTTCCTACAGATCCTCGAAGGACGCCTCGACAACATCGTCTTTCGTCTGGGCTGGGCCGAGTCCCGCAACATGGCTCGCCAGCTCGTCTCCCACGGACATATCGCCGTGGACGGCCGCCGGATGAGCGCCTCCTCCCACATTCTCCAGCCGGAGCAAGTCGTGAGTTGGACGCCCCAGGGACGCAAGGGCACTCCCTTCGAGATCGCCCAGCAAGAGGCTCGACGGCGGAACGTCCCTGCATGGCTCCAGATGGACCCGGTCAAGATGGAAGGGAAGACCCTCCGACTGCCCGAAAGAGCCGAGATCGATACCCAAGTAGACGACCGGCAGATCGTCGAGTTCTATTCCCGCTAACATGGAGGGGAACGCCGCTGTGATCGCGCCATTGACCCAAGGACTCGTCTCCAAGATCGATGTTTTGGAGACGAGCGAGTCGTACGGGAAGTTCGCGGTGGAGCCGCTGGAGCGCGGCTTCGGCACGACGCTCGGCAACGCCCTCCGCCGCGTCCTCCTCAGCGCCCTTCCGGGAACGGCCATCACAGCCGTCCGAATCCAGGGCGTACAACACGAATACACCACCATTCCCCACATGCGGGAGGACGTGACGGACTTCCTCTTGAACGTGAAGAGCATCCGCATCCGCGCCCTGACCGATCAGCCCGGCGTGCTGACTCTGGAGGTCAAAGGCCGGGAGGGCCCCGTCTACGCCAGAGACATCCAGCCCTCGGGGAGCTATGAAATTATCAACCCGGAGCTCTACCTCGCCACCCTGGACTCTTCGGACGCTGCCCTGGAGATAGAGTTCCAGGTGGAGCGGGGGACGGGCTATCGGCAGGCCGAGAGCCGGAACGGACAGGGGACCATCGGGCTCCTCCCGGTCGACTGCGTCTTCACCCCCACCAAACGTATCAACTTCACGGTGGAGCGAACGCGCGTCGGCCAGGTCACCGACTACGATCGCCTCGTGCTCGACATCTGGACGGACAAGACCATCGTGCCCGAGGAGGCGGTGCGGCAGGCTGCCCAAATCCTGGTGGACCAGTTCAGCCTCTTCACCTCCCTCGGTCGCCCCAGCACCGCAGGGACCGAGCGGACTTCCCTCGCCTCCGCCATCCCCTCCGAGCTGGCACAGATGCCGGTAGAGCAACTCAAGCTCTCCTCCCGAACGTTGAACTGCCTCCGTCGCGGGAAAATCAATACCGTCGCCGAGGTGCTCCAGCGGACGTCCGAGGAGCTTATGGCGCTCCGCAACTTCGGCGAGCGCTCCCTGGAGGAGCTCTATGAAAAGCTCCAGGCCCTCGGGATCCCCGTGAACCTGGCAGAGGCGAAGAAGCCCAAGCGGAAGGCCAAGGCTTCGACGGAGGAGGAGCAGGGAGAGCCAGGCGCACCCCAGGCTGCGTTCTCGGCGGGAGGCGACGAGGAGGAGGAGGAAGAGGTGGACATTTCCGCCTACCGAGGCCGCGTCTTCTCCCCGGACGACAAGTCTTAATTGAAACGCTGAGGTAGAACGTGAGACACCGCATCGCCGGAAGGAAGCTGGGACGCCAATCGGCGGCCCGACGCGCTCTCTTCCGCGGACTGACGCACGACCTCCTGCAACGCGGCCACGTGGTCACCACGGAGGCAAAGGCCAAAGAGGTCCGCGCCGTCGCCGAGCGAATCATCACGTTGGGGAAGAGGAAAAGCCTGCACGCCCGCCGACAAGCCCTGGCCTACGTCCCCGACGAAGATGTCGTGGCGAAGGTCTTCTCCGAGCTGGCGGACCGCTACGCCGAAAGACAGGGCGGCTACACTCGCCTGACCAAGCTCGGCCTCCGCGTGGGCGACGGCGCGCCCCAGGTCCGCCTCGACCTCGTCTAAAGCCCCCTCCTCTCCGTGGGTAGCCCTTCGGGCCCGCGCCGGGTCGTCCTCATCGTCGAATACGATGGCACCCCCTACTACGGCTTCCAGCTCCAACCCGACCGTCCCACTGTCCAGGGTACCCTGGAGCAGGCTCTAAAGGGGCTTACGGGCCACTACCACCGCATAGCAGCCGCCAGCAGAACCGATACAGGCGTCCACGCCGCCGGTCAGGTCGTGAGCCTCCTCCCCCAGACAGACCTCCCTCTCAGCGCCTACGTCGGCGGCCTCAACGCCCGGCTACCCCATACCATCGCCGTGGTCAGTGCCTTTTTCATGCCCGCTGGCTTCGACGTTCGCAGACACGCCCTGAGCCGCGTCTATCGTTACACCATCCTCAACCGACGCACTCCCTCGCCTTTGTGGCGGGACCGGGCCGCCCTGGTGCGGGAGCCCTTGGATACGGTCGCCATGGCGGCAGCCGCGCGGCTCTTGGAAGGCACCCACGACTTTTCAGCCTTCGCCCGGCCCCAGGAGCCCCACGTCCGCACGGTCCGCACGATGGACCGCGCAGAACTCTGCCGCAGGGAGGAACTCGTTTTCCTGGAGATAGAGGGGCGCAGCTTCCTGCCCCAGCAGGTGCGCCGCACGGCGGGAGCCCTCGTCCTGGTCGGCTCCGGCCGCATGAGCAGGCAGCAGTTCGAGGCGCTCCTGGCTTCTGGGAAGCCCGGCGCCGCACACTGGACGCTACCGCCTCAGGGGCTGTGCCTTCTCCGTGTCTCTTGCCAGGGCTTCCCTCCCGAGCCCTCCTCCTCCGCCCTTAATGAGCCTGTGGAACCACGAGGGGGATAGGAGCTCCCGCTCACCCCTCGACAGGCTCGGGGAAAGCGGTTGTATATCCCGCTTGTGATTGCTCAAGCTCGGCACAGCTTAGAGGATTGCAATATTCGCGGAAGACTTGGCGACCAACGTTCTGCTTCCGTTGAAAGGCCGCATGCCGAGCCTGACCTCCTTGAGCGGGACATAAGGTTATGATGGAAAGGCTGAAACGCTTATCGGGTAGTTCGACCCCGCCTGGGGAGAGAAAGGGCGCCGGCGGTGACCTCGGGTTTCTTGGTAACGCTCCAGTCTCCATCGTTCGCTGAGAGGCTGACTCCTACCGCTCGTACCTCCAGAGCGTCCCTTGGGGAAGCCGCGCCTGCTGGGACACATCCAGCCATTCCTCGTGTACAAAAGCGGTTATCCTCTGGCGCTCCACCTGCCCTCGCGGCCCGCCTGTCGGAGCGCCGGGACCGCCGACAGGCTGAAAGAGGAAGTAGCGCAACTCGCCCCCAGCCACCATGGACTGGAAGCGTTCCAGCGTGAAGATGGGATCGTTCCCCGAAAAGCCGCCGATCGCGACAGCCGGCGTCCCCCCAACGATGAAAGGCGCCGCCTCTCTAGCGCTGATGGCGCCGAAAGAGAAGCGCGATCCTGCGCCTCCCTAGCTCCGGATGTAGGCCGCGACGTCTTCGCTCCAGGGCACCTCGGTAGGCCTGCCAGGCTGGCCGGGGAGCTGCCCCGGGCCCGCGATCCGTCCGCCGGCTGCGTATCCCAGCGATGCAGGCACGAGGAGTAGGGCC
>JACQUM010000005.1 GCA_016210295.1 Chloroflexota bacterium
ACCCTCAACCGCCCAGACCAGATGAACGCTCTCAACTCGGAGATCTCTGGGGCGCTGGCCGAGGCTTTGATGGACTTTCGCGACGACGATAACGCGCGCGTGGCCATCCTGAGCGGGATGGGGGGCCGCGCCTTCTCCGCGGGGATGGACCTTAAGGAGACCGCCCGGACCAACCAGACGGGTGAGAAGATGGTCCCCATTCCGGACGTCACCTCCTTCAACATCTGGAAGCCCATCATCGCCGCTATCGACGGTTACTGCCTGGCGGGAGGGCTGGAGGTGGCTCTGGAGTGCGACATCCGGATCGCCACGAAACAGTCCGCCTTCGGCCTTCCGGAGGTCCGCCGGGGAATCATGCCCGGTTACGGTCTCCATAATCTGTCCCGGGTGGTCCCCTTGGGGGAGGCGCTGTACGTCCAGCTCACCGGAGGCCGCCTGAGCGCGGAGCGGGCCTACCAGATCGGCCTCATCCAGGAGCTGGTCGAGACGAGAGAGGAGCTGTTCTCCGCGGCGGAGAGGATCGCCCGGGATGTCCTCCTGTGCGCTCCGCTCTCTGTTCAAGCGACGAAGCGCATCGTCTATCAGGCGCGGGGCCTGCCTGCGGAGTATTCCTGGCGGCTGGGTGAGCCCTTGGTGGAGCGGGTCATTCGTTCCGAGGATGCTGTAGAGGGTCCCCGTGCCTTCGCCGAGAAGCGCGACCCCCAGTGGAAGATGCGGTAGGTCGCCCCTCGGATTCTGGTCAAGCGGAGCGTTGAAGAACTCGCTCGACCAACCCCCTGACCCCCTTCCCTTCGGCAGGCTCAGGGCATGCCTGGCCAGGAAGGGGGAAGAAATTATATCTGGGGGACACCCCCAGACCCTTGGCATCCCGATGCATCGGGATGCACTCCCATTTTCAGCGTCCTGCTAGCTCCCTGGCTTGAGGACCATGAGGAACAGCACGACGATGGGCAGAGCAGTGGCGATCCCTCCGAAGAGGGCCCACCGGCGACTCGCCCGGGTGTAGCTGGGGTCCAGGGCGCCCCTCGTCACCCCCTGCCGCGAGAGCTCCACCATCCGCTGTTGGAGAGGGACGAGGATGCCGAGCCAGATGGCCCCGGTCAGGAGGAGCAGCGCCAGAGAGCTGGCGAGCCACGGCTCCTCGAACCGCGCCCAGTCGGTCATGGCTATCATGAGGGTGCCGGTGACCACCAGGCCCACGGCGCCGGGGACCGTGAAAACGTAGTCGGCCAAGAGGATGGCTTGAGCCGTGGCAGCGATGGTTTCCGGGTTGCCCGAACGGTCGGCCCGGGACTTCCAGAAAGCCGCGGTGATGATGTTGCCGACGAAGACGATGGCGGCAAGGGTGTGCAGAACAAGCAGGACCTGGAACACCGCTTACCTCAACGCCCACTGGCTCACTCTTGGCGGGCCAAGAGGAGGTAGGCCAGAGACCCGATGGGGCCGGAGGCCAGGATCAGGGCGACCCACAGGGTCTTGCTCTTGCCCCTGACCCTCGCCTTGTCCCGCCTGGCGAGATCGAGCAGGGCCCAGACCTGGAGGCCGAAGAAGATGAGGACGATAGGCGCTGCCAGAACGAGGGCGGTGACGATGTCCACGGTTCCTTATTATCTCACGATATTGTCGGAGGAGGGGAAGCCCCGAAAAGAAGCAGGCCCGCTACACTCTGTGTAGCGGGCCTGCTTCGCTGGCGCACCTGTGCTTAGGGCGCGGAGAGGTTCACCCCGCTATGGTTCTCCGAGCCAACGACAAGGGAGTCTGCTACCGGCGGGCCGGGGTTGCCGGGGCCAGCCGGAGGCGCCGTAGGTTTTAGAGCATCCTTAGCAGTGGAAGGCCCCGTGGCCACGGCGGTGCTCACGCTGGCCAGCAGCAGGAGAAGGGCCAACACCGTAGCTACTACGAACCGCATACGCCCCCTTTTTCTCGTCCTTTGCTCTCAGCGACCCTACGGGACGCTCACCAGGCTACCGTTCGCGATCGTGCATTGTCCTGTGCCACCGAAAACGCCGGCGTTCACGAAGAGGAGCGGCTCGGTGGACTGGCTGGCGGAGTCGTTGCTGTAGCCGCAGGCGTGGGTCTTCGCGATGGCGGCGTTGACGATGGCGTCCCGGAGAGCGTTGGCGCCCGCGGCGCTGGTGGCCGGCGACAGGCTGTTGCTCTGGAGATAGAGGACCACGGCCCCGGCCACGTGAGGGGCAGCCATGGAGGTCCCGCTGATGACTTTGTAGCCTCCGCCCTTCCATGTGGAATTGATGCAGACGCCGGGGGCCATGATGTCCACCTTGGGGCCCCAGTTGCTGAAGTTGGCCCGGGTGTCGTCCACGTCGGAGCGGCAGGTGGCCGCCGCGCCTCCGCCGGCCCTGCCGTTGAAGTCCGCCAGAGCGGAGACGCCAATCGCCTGCGGATAGAGGTTCTTGAGCACGGCGTTGTTCCCGGCCGAGAGGGCTAGGGGAACCCCGGCGTTCACCAGGTTGCACACCGCTGTGTGGAGCGGGTCGCCGCTGGTGAGACCGCAGTTGCCGTCGTCGTTGCCGGTGGAGATGCTCATGCTGGCCACGGCGAAGTCGATGCCCGGGTCCCCATCAGCAGCACCGTCGATTGCTTCGGCCTTCCGGGCGATGATCCAGTCCATGGCGGCGATCATCGCGCTGGTGAAGCACAGGGAGGTGCAGACCTTGAGGGCCCACAGGCGTGCTCCAGGCACGACGCCAACGACCCCGACGCCGTTGTCTCTCGCCGCCACGGTGCCTGCGGTGTGGGTTCCATGTCCGTTCTTGTCCCCCCAGGCGCTCGTGTTCCCGCCGGTGAAGTTCCGGCCGCCGGCCACGTTGAGGTCCGGGTGACTGCCATCGATGCCAGTGTCGATCATGGCGACGTCGTAGTTGACCACGCTGGTCGTGCCGTCGATGGGGTCGAAGGTGTTCAGGTCCCGTTCGCTCCGGTTGATGCCGGTGGGTGTGGTCTGGACGTCCAGTTCGTAGGCCAGGTCGGGCGCGACGAAGAGGACGCGGGGGTCGCTCTGGAGGCCGCGGATGGCCTGGGCGGGGACGGGTGCCGCGAAGCCGTTGAGGGCGTGACGGTAAACGTTCGTGGCGGCCAGCCCGTGGGCCTGGGCCACGTCCTCGGGGCCTACCCCTTCCTGCAGGACGACAATATACCCGGCGGGCGGACCGCTGGCTGCCCCGGAGGCCGCGGCGCCGGGGAACAGGCCGGCCAGGAGGAGCCCCGCGAACAGGAGAGTGGACCAAAGAGCGAAGATCCGGGTGAGTCGGGCTTTCATGAGAGGCCTCCTAATCTTGGCGTTGCTCGGCCTTTGCTTGAGGCTTTCGTGATCGCTGGTTGGGCACGCTAACGTTCCTATCCCACGTCTACAATTAGTACAGATGGGGCCCGCAGTCAAGTGCACAGAACCTGGGAGAATCTCCCATCACTTGTAGACCTATGCAAGCCGATGAAAAACCCTTTTCGACCAACCCCCTGCCCCCTTCCCTTCGACAGGCTCAGGGCAGGCTCCGGGGCTTCGCCCCTCTGGACTCCCTCTTTTCAGCACCCTGCTAGGCAGGCCGATGCCTGCCGTCGAGCTTGGCGCTGTCTCCCAGGATGCGGCGGAAGGGGGCCTCGCTCCGGAAGGGACCGACGATAGTGGTCCGATAGTTCTCTGGTTGGAACAGCTCTTCGCCCGCTCGTACCAGGTCGTCTAGGGTCAGCGCGTCGAGCTGCTGGGCAACCTCATCCACGCTGTAGATGCGGTCCAAGAACATCTCCTGGGAGCCCAGCCACCAGGCCACGCTTCGTGTGTCCTCCATGCCGAGGAAGAGACGTCCCTTGGAGAGCTCTCGCGCCCGAGACAGCTCCTGTTGGGTAAGGTCCTTGGTGGCCCGGTTGAGCTCCGAGACGATGGCCTCGACGGCGTCTTTGGCGCGCTTGGGATCGGCCCCCGCGTAGACCACCACGGCGCCGCAGTCGCGCAGGTGGCTTACGGAGCTGTGGACGTCGTAGACCAGCCCCTTCTCCTCGCGCAGGTTCAAGAAGAGCCTGCTGGCCATGCCATTTCCCAGAATGGTGTTCAGAAGGCCCAGGGCGTGGCGGTCTGGGTGGCTGATGGGGATGCCCGCGAGCCCGACGGCGATGTGGGCCTGCTC
>JACQUM010000066.1 GCA_016210295.1 Chloroflexota bacterium
CGTCGCGCCGTCCAGGCTCCGGCGGCTGTCGTTCGTGCCGTCTTTCCTGTACCATAGGGGCGACTGGTCAGAGGGTTTCCGAGGGGGGAGGGTGATCGTCAGCTTGCGCGGCACCTTGGAGGCCCGCGGCAACGATTGGGTTATCGTGTTCGTCGGCGGGGTGGGCATTCAGGTGTCAGTCCCTGCGTCCACATTGGCCGCCCTGGGCTCGGTGGGGTCTGAGGTGCGCCTGCATACTCATCTCCAGGTCCGGGACGAGGACCTGCTTCTGTACGGCTTCGCCACCCCTGAGGAGCGGGAGGCCTTTCTCGCTCTCCTGACCGTCAACGGGGTGGGGGCGAGGATCGCCTTGCAGGTGCTCTCCACCCTCTCTCCCGGGCGTCTGGCTGCTGCCGTGGAGGCGAACGACCTTGCTACACTCAGCCTCCCCTCTGGGTTGGGAAGAAAGAAAGCTGCGCGGGTCGCCGCCGAGCTGAAGGGCAAGCTGCAGCGTCTCGCCGCGCCCGAGCCGGTCGTTGTGGCCCCGCTCGATCCTGAGGTCGTGCAGGCGCTTCAATCGCTGGGCTATTCTTTTGGCGAAGCCAAGCGTGCCCTCGCCTCCCTGGAAGACGAGGAGCGCGCCTTGCCGCTGGAGGAGCGCCTGCGTCGAGTCCTTCAGTCCCTGGCAGAGAGGTAGGTGCGGATGAGCGTCCTGGTCTTCTTGGCGCTGCTGGGACTCTTCTCGGCCGTGGTCCTAGCCCTGGGGGCCCGGCAAGGGCGGGCGGGGTCCAACCCCTGGTGGCTCATCATGTCCGGCGCCACGGTCATTCTCACCCTCCACGTCTTCGGCCTCTTCTCGTCGGACGCGGGGTGGGTGCCCTGGGCTGCGGCCCTGGTCGCCCTGGTGGCCGCTGTTCCGGCCGGCCTCCGGGAGAGGAGCTTGTGGCGGTCTGGGATGACCGCCGAGCCCAGGCTACGGGACACCGTTCTGGAGATCGTGGCCATCACCATAGGTGTTATCTTGGCTATCATCCTGGAGCCTCAGGTCCCGGGGCCCGATCAGCTCACCATTCGTCTCACTGTCCTGGTCCTGGCCCTCGTCCCCCTCCTGACCCTCCGGTACGTCGTGTCCCGGTATGCTCCTGCCCGGTCGCCCCAGGGCTGAACCTCATGGATTCCCTCTCTTGTGGCCGCCAGTGTTATACTGCCTCGTGAGCCGAGGCAATGGCCCTCTCCTCGAAGGGTAGGGTGAAGCCGTGACGACGGCGACCGAACAGCGTTTCCGCATCATCTCTCCCTTCCGCATGACTGGAGACCAGCCCCAGGCGGTGGATGCCTTGGTCCGGGGGCTGGAGGCGGGGTATCGCTACCAGACCCTGAAGGGGGTCACCGGCAGCGGCAAGACCTTCACGATGGCTAACATCGTGGAGCGCGTCCAGCGGCCCACCCTGGTCATCTCTCCCAACAAGACCCTGGCTGCCCAGCTGTCCATGGAGTTCAAGGAGTTCTTCCCCGAGAACGCCATCGAGTACTTCGTCTCCTACTACGACTACTACCAGCCCGAGGCCTACGTCCCTAGAACCGATACTTACATCGAAAAGGACGCCGACATCAACGAGGAGCTCGACCGGCTTCGCCATTCGGCGACCCACTCCCTGTGGACCCGGCGGGACACCCTCATCGTCGCCTCAGTCTCTTGCATCTTCGGCCTGGGCTCCCCTGACGAGTACCACGACTTCGTCCTCACCCTGCGCCGGGGAGACCGTGTCCCGCGGGGCTACGTGCTCCGTCGCCTGGTGGACATGCAGTACGAGCGAAACGATGGCGACTTCGCCCGCGGGCGGTTCCGGGTCCGGGGCGACACCGTGGAGGTCCTGCCCGCTTACGAGGAGATTGGGGTGCGCATCGAGTTCTTCGGCGACCAGATCGACCGCCTCGTCGAGCTGGACCCGGTCACTGGCGAGCTGGTCGCCGAGAGGGACCAGGTGGACATCTATCCCGCCAAGCACTTCGTCACCGGTCAGGACAAGCTCATCGCTGCCTGCCTCGACATCGAGGTCGAGTTGAAGGAACGGGTGACCGAGCTTCGGGACCGGGGGCGCCTGGTGGAGGCCCAGCGGCTGGAGCAGCGGACGCGATACGATCTGGAGATGCTGAGGGAGACGGGCTACTGCGCCGGCGTGGAGAACTACTCGCGCCACCTGCAGCGTCGCGTTGGGGGCAGCACGCCCTGGTGTCTCCTGGACTATTTCCCCCCTGACTTCCTTCTCCTGATCGATGAGTCTCACCAGAGCGTTCCCCAAATCCGCGGGATGTACCACGGCGACATCGCACGGAAGCAGACACTGGTGGACTACGGCTTCCGTCTCCCCTCCGCCTTGGACAACCGCCCTCTGAACTTCGAGGAGTTCGATCGTCACATCAGCCAGGTCGTCTTCGTCTCCGCCACCCCCGGCCCCTACGAGATGGAGGTCGGCCAGCAGGTGGTGGAGCAGGTCATCCGGCCCACAGGCCTCCTGGACCCCACTATCGAGGTGAAGCCCACCAAGGGCCAGATCGACGATCTTCTGGGGCAGATCCGCCTCCGGGTCGAGCGGGGGGAGCGCGTCCTGGTCACGACGCTCACCAAGCGCATGGCGGAGCAACTGGCCGACTACCTTCAAGAGATGGGGACCAAGACCCACTACCTCCACTCGGAGGTGGAGACCCTGGAGCGGAGCGAAATTCTCCGCGACCTGCGCCTGGGCGTCTACGATGTCGTGGTGGGCATCAACCTGCTTCGGGAGGGCCTGGACCTGCCGGAGGTGAGCCTGGTGGCCATCCTGGACGCCGACAAAGAGGGGTATCTCCGGTCGACCACGTCGCTGGTGCAGACCGTCGGTCGGGCCGCCCGTCACATCGATGGTCACGTCATCATGTATGCCGACATCGTCACCGACTCCATGCGGCGGGCTATCGAGGAGACCTATCGGCGACGGGACATCCAGGAGGCCTACAACCAGGAGCACGGCATCACTCCTCAGGGGATCCGGAAGGCAGTGCACGATATCACCGAACGGGTCCGCCAGGTGGCGGAGAAACAGGCCCCCTATGAGGTGGGCGGCCCTGGGATGCCCCTGGACGAGATAGCACGGCTCATCAAGGAGCTCGAGCGCCAGATGAAACAGTCGGCCAAGAACCTGGAGTTCGAGAAGGCCGCCCTCCTGCGGGACAAGATCGTGGAGCTGCGTCGGGCGATGGAGCAGTAGAATATGGCCGTTCCTCCTCTCGCCCTGCCAAGCGCGCCTCTCTTCCTCCTGGCGTGCATCGTTCTCCTCATCGGGTGTGCGCAACCTGGCCCCAGGGGGAAGAGTTCCCTTCTGCCCGTGGGGTTCGCTTGGAGCCTGCCCGATGTTCCCCTTGATGCCTACGCCTACTTCAGCCAGGGAGGCCAGCCTTTCGTCTTTCAAACGGAGATCGGCGAGGGGCGGTTCACCTTCCCCTTCCATGCGCAGGTCCGAGATGTCGCGCTCTTCCGCGGCACCGGGGAAGAGACCAGTCCCTATGGGCTTCGGGCGAGCTTCGCGGTGGAAGAGGAAGCCTCTGCCATGGCGGCGATGATCGAGCAGCTCCAAAAAGGGTCGCCCAACGACCCGCGGCTGTTGAAGCTTTGGGTGAGGCAGGACGGCCCCCGCCTCGATTTCGTCTACGGAAGCGGGACCGAAGCGGAGGCCCTCCAGAGGAGCCTTGCCAAGGGCAACTTCGTCTCTTTGCAGGAGCGGTCCCTAGACCTCTGGAACACCTTCGCCTTGCTGCCTCCCGTCCCCCCGGTTTCCCCCGTTGCCGCAGGCTACGTGGACATGCATGAGGGTGGTGTGAACGGGCTGCACGATCTCCTCCGTGGACCGGGGCAGGAGACTCTCGATCGCCTTGGCCCCTTGCTCCGCGCCGCGGGCGTCCAGCGGGCGGCCTACGGCCTCTACGCCGATGAAATCCCGGGCTTCCGGGAGGGATTTGCCCTCCGAGACATCCACGACACGAACCCCAGCGTCCTGGTCGCCATGGACTCTTCCCTTCCCTCCTTTCTGGCAGGCTACGTTTATGACATCTTCCTGGCCAGCTCCGGCCTCGAGCAAGTCCGGCTGGGGAAAGAGAGTGTCTACATTTACCCTCTCGAAGAGGGCACGGCTCTTTTGAAGGCGCGGGGCAACATACTTCTTCTCGCAGCCGCTTCCCGGAGATCGGACGCCGAGGCGTTGCTGCGGAGCGCCCTGGAGGTCGGACATTAGCGACCTCTCTGCACAAAGGGTGGCCCCTCTCTTCGCCGCGATCGGCAAATCGATGCTCCTGCGCTGCTCTGAGACCAGGGCGGGCAAAGGTCTTGCCTTCGCGGTGGTCGCCCTTCTTCTGTTGGGCATCGGCGTAAGTTGCCTGCCTGCGGCGCAGAGGACGGGGGAACCAAGCCTTCCGGCGCGGTTCGGCCAGGTCCTCCCCGACGTACCGCTCCTCGGCTACCTCCTCTTCCAGCAGAGGGATCAGCCTCTCCAGATTCGCTGGAGCCCTTCGGAGGGGAAGGAAGGGGCCACTCAGACATCCGTCATTTCCGTGGAGGACTTTTCCGTCTATCTCCCTTCTCTCGAAGACGGGATGACGGTCGGCGCCCGAGCTGTCTTCGGGAGCGAGCAGGATGCCACGACTGCGGAGAGGCTTCTGAGAGAGCAAGGGGTCTCCAGCGTGCGGGTCGGCAACAAGGATCTGAACCTTTGGTTTCTCCGCGAGGGGGCCACCGTCTACCTTGTGGTGGGGAAGGGTCGCCCGGCGGAGGGCCTGAAGGCCGCCTTCCAGGAGCGGAGATTCGCTGCGTTCCGGGAGAAGTTCCCCCAGGTCTGGCGTTCCATGCTTCTCCTGCCTCGTAACTCTCCGCGTCCCGTGCTGGCGGCCGGCTTCCTCGATGTTTCCGAGGAGGCCCTTCGGCAGATGGTCGCTCAGATGGATGAGGGCGCAGACCGCACCGCCGTGGAGCGTCTCGGGCCGTTTCTCCGGCAAATCAACGTCCGCCACGTCGTCCTGGGCGCCTACGCCGACGGCATTCCTGTCGTCGAGCAAGGGACGGACCTGCGAGCAAGTCTCCAGGAGCGGGGCGCTAGCTTCCTCGCTGTTTTCGACTCCAATGTGGCGGGCTTTCTGCTCTCCCGGGGCCTCGGGATGGCAGTGGGACCCCTGGGTCTCCGGCAGGTGGATTTCGAGGGGAGCACTGCTTACTCCTATCCGGTCCCGAACGCCACGGTGCTGCTCAAGACGGAAGGGAGCACTCTCTTCCTGGCGGGTGCCTTTGATGAGGTCGCCGCCCGGTACCTCCTGCGAAGCGGCACGAAAGCCAATTGAGGTCCTCTATCTCGGTCTCGCGCCGATTGAGCACTCTAGCAGGGTGTTGAAAAAGGGGAGTGCAGTCCCGACCGGTCGGGACTTTAGCGGGGTCTGGGGGTGCTCCCCAGATATTATTTCCACCCCCCTTCCTGGCCGGGAAGGGGGACAGGGGGATGGTCGAAGGGTTTTTCAGCACCTGCTAGGGAGAATGGAGACTTCGCCCGACTCACTTGGCAGCGGTCTGTTTTGGCCTACAATACTGTAAGAGAACATAGAAAAACTCGGCGCGGGCTGGACCTTTGGATGGGAAGGGAACGATGATGCAGCAGATGAACGAGCAACAGAAGGCGCGCCTGGCCTCTCTGGCGAAGTCCTTCGAGCGTCGTAAGAAGGTCGGCGAGCACCTGTCCAAGATCAAGCACCGGATAGGCGTTTACAGCGCCAAGGGTGGTGTTGGGAAGACCACGGTGGCGGTCAACCTGGCCCTGGCGCTGGCCCGGCGGGGGGCCCGCGTCGGGCTTCTGGACGCCGACATCGACTGTCCCAACGCCGATAAAGTCCTGGGGATGTCCCGCCGGCCCGAGTTCCGCGACGGAGCGCTCTACCCAGGGGAGCGGGCGGGTGTCAAGCTGATCTCCACCGCATCTTTCCAGGAGAAAGAGGACGAGGCACAGATCTGGCGGGGCCCTATCATCAGCAACACCCTGAACCAGTTCCTGGAGATGACCGAGTGGGGCGACCTGGACTACCTCATCGTCGATATGCCCCCTGGGACGTCGGACTCGCCCCTCACCGTGATGCAGAGCCTGCAGATGGAGGCTTTCATCGCCGTCACCACGCCTCAAGACCTGGCCGTGCTGGACACCAAGCGCTCCATCAATATGATCAAGAAGATGAACATCGATGTCCTTGGCATCGTGGAGAACATGTCCGGCGGGGTCTTCGGAACGGGGGGTGGGGAGAGGGTAGCGAAGGAGATGGGTATTCCTTTTCTGGGCCGCCTGGAGCTGGCCAAGGAGTTCGGGGAGATGGGAGAGGACGTTGCCGTCCTCAAGCACGAGAAGGTCCGCAAGGCCTACGACAGGATCATCGATGCCTTTGAGAAGGAGCTGGCCAAGCTCCCGCCTCCACCGGTCATTCCTCCCCAGATGGGAGCCCCCATTCAGATGAGTCCTAAGAGAGAGTGAAGGGTAAGCCAGACGCCAGGCCCTCTTGAAACAGGCCTCGGCCGTCGCCTGGTATTAGCTCTCCGTCTTCTCCTCGGCCTCCTCCTGGGTTGGCGAAGGTCGCGGCATCCAAGGCGGTGAGGCGGCGTGGCGCGTCTCCGCGGGTGCGTTGGGAATCTCGGGGGAGGCCAGTCCCTCGTCCACCAGGAGGTCTTTGAGCCGGGCCGCTCGGGGGTAGCCCACGCCCAGCCGCCGCTGCAGAAGAGAGGTGGAGACCTTCCCACCCTGGAGAATGGCCAGCTCTCGCGCCTGGGCCAGAAGCACGTCGCCCCGTTCCCCGTCGTCTCTCTCTCCGTCGGTCTGCTCGGCGACCTCGCTGACGGGCTCGACCATCTTGGGAAGCTCGGGTGGCGTGTAGTCCAGGCTCTGGATCCGCCAGAAATTGGCCAGGGCGAGGGACTCGTCTTCGGAGACGAAAGCGCCCTGCACCCGGCGAGGCTGGGGCGCATCCTGGGAGAAGAAGAGCATGTCGCCCCGGCCCAGGAGGTTCTCCGCACCTCCCACGTCCAGGATGGTCCGCGAGTCCACCGACTGGGCCACCATGAAGCTGATCCGGGTGGGGAAGTTGGCCTTGATGAGGCCGGTCACGACGTCCACCGAGGGCCGCTGCGTCGCCACTACCAGGTGGATGCCAGTGGCCCGCGCCAACTGCGCCAGCCGGCACAGGCTCTTCTCC
>JACQUM010000076.1 GCA_016210295.1 Chloroflexota bacterium
CCCCCCCCCCCCCCCATCACACCTATTCCCCTCAGAAATCTCGCCGGCCCTCTAGAGCCCGGGCCACCGTCAGCGCGTCCACGTACTCCAGGTCCCCACCCGAAGGCAACCCCTGACCGAGGCGAGTTACGCGGATACCCTGGGGCGCCACCAGGCTTCGCAGGTACAGGGCCGTCGCCTCTCCCTCCAGAGATGGGTTCGTCGCCAGGATCAGTTCCTTCACGCTCCCGGCCTTCAAGCGCTCCAGCAGCTCTCGGACTTTGAGCTGCTCCGGCCCCACGCCGTCCAAGGGGGAGAGGACGCCGTGGAGCACGTGGTACAGCCCCTTGTACGCTCCGCTCCTCTCCAGGGACAGCACGTCCAAAGGCTCCTCCACGACGCAGAGCAGGCTGGAGTCTCTCCGAGGGTCGGCGCAGAGGGCGCAGGGGTCGTGCTCGGTGATGTTCTGGCACCGGGAGCAGAACCGCGCGGTCTCCACCATCCGGAGGATGGCCTCGGCCAGGGCCTGGGCCTCCTCTCGCGGGGCGCGGACCAGATGGTACGTCAACCGCTGGGCGCTCTTGGGCCCGATTCCCGGCAGCTTGTGGAACTCCTCGATCAGCCGCGCCACCGGGCCGACAGGGGGGAGATAGTCCGATGAGGTCATGGCACCCGTGCTTTTGGATATCTACCCAGGAGGCTATCTTGCTTGCCGCCCACGCCATCAAAAGTCAGAACAGGAAAGCCTAACTCATCGCCTAAAGCAGCGATAGTGGAGTCAGCCCCCTTCAACCTATAAGTCGTACTCGCTTGAATAGCTAGCTCCATGCGTCGCCTGTCCAGGTCATACCACCGTACACGTCCCTGTTGTTCCCACCCCCAAAAGTCCCTGACTACGCGGGAGACAACAGATATACGTCCTGTCTGACGATTTATCGCCGAAGACACCTCTACTAGAACCAAGCGAGGCAGATGGCATGTATGCGTTCCTCCTTGGAAATCAGCGAAGAACTGTGTCGTTCGTCCACTGTTCGGGTCAGCTGTCACATAGGCTGCCACCCAAACAGAGGAGTCCACAACGAAATCGGCCATCAGTCCCGCTGCTCCCGAATCGCATCCTCCGCGGAAACTCCCGCCGGCCAGACCTTGCTAATCTCTTCCCTCAGAACTCTCCACCCCTCAAACGGGTCCTCAATGGAAAGGAGACGGATCATGGTATTGAGTTCATCAACGGCTCTCTTGAACTCTCTAGCATCCTCTCTTGCTTCTTCCGCTTCCGCGATCTTGATCTTTATATCAAGCTTCGGCGGAGATAATCCAGCCTCCTCAGCAAAGCGCTTTGCCGCGATACAGTGCTGAACACCGAACTCTGCCTCAGAAAGACGTGAGGGCAGTATCCCCTCAAAGATCGCATACAGGGCGCCCAAAGCAGCCCAGGATTGCGTAAGAACTCCAAGGAAATCTCGAAGTTTGGGCGGAGAAGTAGAAGCGCGCTTCAAGTCAATTCGACGAAGAGAGGCGGCTAGCTTCTCCAGACCGCCACGAACGTCGCCGTCCGCCAGACGTTGGAGCGCAGCTTGAAGCAGCTCGCTGTTACGTTTTGGCGCCACAGCCTGCGCTATAACATCGGAGAGAGCGTGCTGAAGCCTCCGGCTCTCCGTTTCTATTTCTATCGCTCCAGTCATTCGCTTCCTACAACCCCGGCAAGCCCAGCCCGCCAGTGATGGCCCCCAGGTGCTTGTTCGCCATCTCCTGCGCCTTCTCCAGCGCATCGTTCAGCGCCGCCAGCACCATCGCCTGGAGGGTCTCCATGTCCGCCGGGTCCACTGCCTCAGGGGCGATCTCCACCGACCTCGCCCTCAGATGTCCGTCCACCACCACCCGCACCGCTCCACCCCCAGCGGTCCCCTGCACCGTCATCGCTCCCAGCTCCACCTTTGCCTTTTCCAGGCGCCCCTGGAGCTGCTGGATCTGCTTCATCATGTTGCGGTTCATCATCTCGTGTCCCCCTCCTCCGACGCCCGCTCCGCCCCCCGTTCCAAGGCCGCTCGGACCAGATGGCCTCCCTGGGAAGGGCGAGGGATCAACTCGCACCTCAGGCGCAGCCGCTTCCCCAGCTTCTGCGATATCCTCTGCTCCACCAGGTGCCGGTACTTGGGGTCCTCGACCTTCTCCTTGTGGAAGGGGTAGTAGAAGCCCAGCACCAGAGTCTCGTCCTCCAGGGCGATGGGCTTGGAGGCGCTTCGAAGGATGGCGTCCAGGTTTCGATTGGACCCCATTCCCTTGAGCGAGTCCACGATCTCCCGCCACCGGGACTGCACCATCGGTAGGTCGACTTCTCCTATAGGCGCGCTATCGCTCGCCCCGGTTGGCACCTCCTGCGTCGTAGGGCTGGTCGGGACCGGCGGAGGCGCCATGTCACCTTTTTCCTCCCTCGCGCCGGAGGGCACAGGGGAAGACGGCTTCGACCTGGTATCACCCTCTCCCCGAGAAGCGGATGCAGAGGGTTGAGACGCCGTCTCTCGTCCCCTGCTGGCTGAACGGGGCTTCGGCATCTCAGGGAGGGGAGGAGCCGCGTCCGACTTCTCCTGCTCGACGATGCCAACGAAGGCGAGCTCCAGAGGGAGTGGCGACCCGCCGGAGGTCACCACCACCGGCGCCAGTCTCTCCAAGGCCCGCTGGAGAGACCGCACCTCAGAGCTGGAGGCCAGCTCGCGCCTCTCCGCCAACTCAGTCGCCGTCATATCCAGCGCGCTCTCCGCCCCCGCGGCGATGAGGAGGAGGGCCCGCAGCTCCTCGACTAGTTCCCGATGGACCTGCTTCAGGTCCACCCCTTCGGCCTGAAGCCGTGCGACGGAGGTCAGCGCTCCCGACAAATCCGAGGCCAACAGCCTCTTAGCTAGCTCCCGGGCCCGATCGGAGCCAGAAGCTCCCAGGAGCTCCTCCGCCTCCCTCCCCGTCGCCCGAGGCCCGACGGAGAGGACGAGATGCTCCAGCAGGTTCTCCGCGTCGCGCAGGCTCCCTTGGGCTGCCCGAGCAATGACGTGCAGCGCTTCCGGTGTCACCGCGTACCCCTCGCTCCGGCATATCTTCTCCAGGAGTCCCACCACCTCCGGGATTCCAATCCGTCGGAAGTCGAAGCGCTGGCACCGCGACACGATGGTCAGGGGAACCTTGTGCACCTCTGTAGTTGCCAGGATGAAGACCACGTGCCCGGGCGGCTCCTCCAGCGTCTTGAGCAAGGCGTTGAAGGCCTGATCAGTGAGCATGTGGACCTCGTCAATGATGTAGACCTTCACCCGGCCCCGGGCAGGAGCGAAGCGCACCTTCTCCCGCAGGTCCCGGATCTCCTCGATGCCTCGGTTGGAGGCGGCGTCGATCTCCACCAGGTCGAGGAAGGCGCCCTGGTTCACTGCCAGGCAGTTGTCACATCGGTTGCACGGCTCCCCGCGCCCCTTCGACTCCTCACAGTCCAGCGCCTTCGCCAGGATCCGCCCCGTGCTCGTCTTCCCGGTCCCCCGCGGCCCGCTGAACAGATAGGCGTGGCCGACCTTCCCCTGCTCCAGCGCGTGGAGCAGGGTCTGAACGATGGGCTCCTGGCCGACCACCTCCTCCAGCCTCTGCGGCCGCCACTTCCGATAGAGGACTTGCGCCATTCAGGTCTCCTTAAATAAGGGGTGCATCCCGACACGTCGGGATGCCGGGTGGGACATTCAACTCGGCCCTATCTTGACCCTTCATCCCTCTCCAGCGACATGGACGCCCACCGGCAAGCGGATTCCCAGATCCGCCAGCGCCTCCTCCTCCCGACGCTGCATGTCTCGTGCCTTCTCCGCTTCCTCGTGGTCTGCGCCCAGGAGGTGAAGGACGGCGTGGACCAGGAGATGGGCCACCTCCTCCTTCAAGGAGACTCCGTGGAGAGCCGCCTGTCGCTCCGCCTGAGGCACCGAAAGGACTACCTCCCCCAACCCCTTGGCCCTCCCCCGCGGCATGATAAACCCGCCCTCGTCGGAAGAGAGCGGAAAGGAGAGGACGTCGGTCACCGCGTCTTCGCCCCGGTAGCGACGGTTCAACTCCCGCATCTCCTCGTCCCCTGTCAGGTAGACGCCCACGCCACTCCCCTCCTCAGCCTCGCGGCGGAGGACGGCCCGTGCTACCTGGCGCACCCATCCTTCAGAAAGACGCCCTCGGAAAGGCTCCGTCGTGGAAATCGTCACGCGAAAGGCGTTCGTCCGGCCCATCTCCCAGGCATGATACCCCCCACCCCGAACCCCTTCAAGGAAAACCTGCATGAAAGGCTGTCTCGAACGCGACATCTCCAAAGGGTGAGCCCAAAGAGGGGCTCTGCCCTCTTTGGCAGGGGTTACAGGGGGTGTCCCCCTGTATCAAACAACTTCCCAAGGGCGGGTGGGTGGGTAATCAGCGCTATTCTGCCAAACCTACCGCGTCCTGTGGAGGATCAGGCGCACCACGAGCTCCGCTCCCATCGTCCAGCTCAAGGCTGCTATGTAGGCGATCCCCGCCAGTTGGATGGACCGCAGGGGAGGCAACATCATTGCCAAGGTGAGAGGCGCCAGCACCCCCGTGACGTGGAAAGGGAGTCCCCTCCAGGGGTGCCCGCCGGTCAGGATGACGCCCGCCACCCCCCACGCCATCAGAAGGAAGACGGCCAGAGGGTAGACGGCGTTCCCATCTTCAATGGCGACCAGAGTCGTCATCGCCGTCAGGCTCGTCGAGGCAAGGGCGACAGCCAAGAGGAATAGCCCTCCCAGCGCCGCCAGGGCGACCAGCACTACCTGGCCAAGCCTAAAAGACCAGCCTAGCTTTCCGCCTCCCACGCGGCCCCTCCTTCTTCCCGTTTTCCTCTCGGCCTCTCTGAATCGGCCTCTCTGAAACGGCCCCGAATCTTCCGCGATAATAGAGAAGAGGCTCCCCAGCGTCAACAAACTTCTGTTATGCCGAAGCAACGTCTCGATACACTCCTCGTCCAGCGAAAGCTGGCCGAGAGCCGTGAGCAGGCCCAGGCCCTCATTCGGGCCGGAAGCGTCCGCGTCGCCGGCCAGAGGGCCGTCCGGCCCGACGCCAAGGTGGAATCCGCCGCAGAGATCGAGGTCACCGCCACACGCTCGTTTGTCAGCAGGGGAGGAACCAAGCTCGCCGAGGCACTCCGGGCTTTCCACCTCGACCCGCGAGGAGCCATCGCCGCCGACCTGGGCGCATCCACCGGCGGCTTCACCGATTGCCTCCTTCAGGCAGGCGCCTCCCGTGTCTACGCCGTGGACGTCGGCTATGGCCAGATCGCCTACTCCCTTCGCCGGGACCCGCGCGTCGTTCTCCTGGAGCGCACCAACGCCCGCTATGCGCTGCCCATTCCCGAACCCCTGGACCTCATCACCGCCGACGTCTCCTTCATCTCCCTCACCCTCGTCTTGCCCAACGCCATCCCGCTTCTCAAACCGGGCGGCCACATCGTCGCCCTGGTGAAGCCCCCGTTCGAGGCGGGGAAAGGGGAGGTTGGGAAAGGAGGGGTCGTCCGGAACCCCGCCGTCCATGCTGCGGCAGTCGCGAAGGTCTGTCTCTGGGCCATCGAGGCCGGCCTCCGCATCCGGGGAATCGTCCCCTCCCCCCTCCTGGGCCCCAAGGGCAACCGAGAGTTCTTCGTGTTGCTGGAGAAGGAGGCTGGCTAAGCTGGTTGCGCGCTACCGAGGCCAAGTGCGACAATGAAAGTAACGTGCGTATCGCAACCGTCTTGAAGACCGCCCAGCAGATAGGCACCGCCCGCCTCCTCTTCCTGGGCTCCGTGACCACGGGCCACGTGGTCGTCCACTGGTACACCCAGCTCCTCTTCCTGGTCCTGCCCTCTCTCAAAGCGACCCTCGGCCTGAGCAACGTCCAGGTGGGCATCATCACCACCGTCCAACAGGGGGTCTTCACCGTCGGCACTCTACCTTCGGGCTACCTGGCCGACTCATTTCGCAGGCACGGCGCCCTCATCCTGGCCTCCGCCATCGTCGCCTTCGGCCTCGGCGTGTTCCTTCTGGGAAGCACAGGCTCCTATGTCCTGGCCCTGCTCGCCGCGGCGCTGATCGGCCTCGGCGGCACGCTCTGGCACCCTGCGGCCTTGGGGCATCTCTCCCTGCGGTTTCCCGACCGCCGCGGCATGGCGCTCTCACTTCACGGCGTGGGCGCCAGCGTCGGCGACAGCCTGGCCCCGGTGGCCGTGGGTGCCCTTATCGTCTTCGTCGGGTGGAGAAGCGCCCTCGTCTCTCACCTCGTCCCCGCGCTTCTCATCGCCCTCGCCCTGTGGGTCGGGCTCGGCAGGATGTACCGCGAGGAAGGCCCACGGCCCTCCTTCCAGGATTATCTTGGCGGTCTTCGCAGCATGTTGGCCAACGGCCAGGTTCTGGCTGTGATCTTCTCCAACAGCTTCTTCAGCATGGCCAGGCTCAGCGTTTTGACCTTCCTACCCCTCTACATCAGAGAGACGCTGGGCCACTCCGAGTTCGTCCTGGGGATCTATCTCACGCTTCTCTACCTTCTCGGCATGGTCTCTCAACCCGTGATGGGGATCACCTCGGACAGGTTCGGTCGCAAGGTGGTCATGGTCCCCAGCTTCGCCGTCATGGGCCTCCTCTTCATCGCCCTGGCCTACGTCCGCTCCGCCCTCCTTCTGGGCGTGGTCATTGGCCTGCTGGGCCTCTTCTTCTACGCCATTCTCAACATCACCCAGACGGCCGTCATGGACGTCGCCGGGGAGCGCGTTCAGTCCAGCACGATGGGGGTGATCGGGCTCGTCGGCCAGCCGTTCACGCTCACCGCCCCCATTATCGCTGGGTACCTGGTGGAAAGCTTCGGGATCGGAAGCGCCTTCTGGTTCGCGGGTGTCACAGCCCTCCTGGCGGCCCTCATCCTCCTCCCCGTCCGCTTCCGCAGGGCTCCGGCGACCCCTTCAGGACACTAGAAGTCTGATGGGAAAAGAGGAGTGCAGAGTCCCGATGGTCGGGACTTTGACGGGGGTCTGGGGGGGGATAGTCGAAGGAGGTTTTGAAGCACCCTGCTAGAGGGCAGAGGAAAGTCAGCGTGAGACTGAGCTAGGCCTTCTTGACGAACCACTCCTTGTTCATGTCGATGAACTTGGCCCATTCCTTCGGAAGCTGGCTTGCCTCGAAGATGGCCGTCACGGGGCAAACCGGCTCGCAGGCGGCGCAGTCGATGCACTCGTCAGGGTTGATGTAGAACATGTTGTCTGTGTCCGTCGTGTGAATACAGTCGACGGGGCAGACCTCCACGCAGGAGCCGTCCTTCACGTCGATGCAGGGCTCAGCGATAATGTAGGCCATCTCTGCCGTCTCCCCTCCCGCGCATTGGGTTATCGTCTCAACTGGCGTCTGCCACACTCCGCGAACTACTTCGCCTCATGCCACCCAGTACCCCACTTTATACGAGGAGCCGTTGCTCGGCAAGAGCGGAAGCTTCGCAACCTCCTAGTGAGTCACCGCCCCCTGGGCCGCCGAAGAGACCAGCTTCGCGTATTTCGCCAGAGCGCCCGATGTGTAGCGCGGCTCAGGCGGCTTCGCCTCCTTCAGCCGTTTGGCGATCTCCGAGTCGCTCAAAGCCACCGAAAGCTCCCGCTTGGCCACGTCCATGGTGATGACGTCGCCGTCCCTCAGAGCGGCGATGGGGCCGCCCACCGCCGCCTCCGGGGCCACGTGACCCACCATGGGACCGTGAGTAGCCCCGGAGAATCGCCCGTCGGTAATGAGCGCCACATCCGTCAGGCCTTGCCCGACGATGGAGGCGGTCACCGCGAGCATCTCCCTCATCCCCGGGCCGCCCTTGGGGCCCTCGTAGCGGATCACCACCACGTCGCCGGGCTGGATCTTCCGGGCCGCGACCGCCTTGAACGCCGCGTCTTCCCCATCGAAGACACGCGCGGGACCTCGGTGATAGACGCGCTCCGTGCCCGCCACCTTGATCACCCCCCCCTCGGGGGCCAGGTTCCCCCGCAAGATCGCCAGCCCGCCCGTGGGGCTGCGCGGCGAGGAGACCGGCGCGATCACGTCCTGGACCTGCGCGGCGGGGTAGGAGGCCAGGTTCTCCGCCACCGTCTTTCCCGTCACCGTGAGAGCGTCCCCGTGGAGCAGGCCCGCCCCCAGCAGCATCTTCATCACCAGGGGCAAGCCGCCGACACGGTCCAGGTCCGCCATGACGTAGCGGCCGGCGGGCTTCATGTCCCCGATGTAGGGCGTCCTCCGACTTATCTGGTCGAAGTCGTCCAGCTCCAGCTTCACCCCCGCCTCCCGGGCGATGGCCAGGAGATGCAGCACCATGTTGGTGGAGCCGCCCATGGCCACCCCGACAGCGATGGCGTTCTCGAAGGCCTTCCGCGTCATGATGTCCCGAGGCCGGACCCCCTGCTCCAGGAGGCGGAGAACCGCCGCCCCCGCCTCCCGGGAGGCCTGCAAGCGCCGGCCGTCCACCGCGGGGATAGAGGCAGAGCCCGGGAGGGACATGCCGAGCGCCTCGGCTACCGAGGCCATGGTGTTCGCCGTGAACAGGCCCGCGCAGGAGCCCTCGCCCGGGCAGGCGGACATCTCCAGCTCCCGCAGATCGGCCGGGGTGATAGTCCCCTTGGAGTAGGCGCCCACCGCCTCAAAGACGTCCTGGATGTTCACGTCCTTCCCCCGGAATCTTCCCGGCAGGATCGTTCCCCCGTAGAGGAACACGGCCGGAACGTTGAGCCGAGCCGCCGCCATGAGCGCCCCGGGCAGGTTCTTGTCGCACCCCGCCACGGTCACCAGGCCGTCCAGCCGGGCCCCGAAGGCCGCCAGCTCAATGGAGTCGGCGATCACCTCGCGGCTGACCAGGGAGGCCCGCATCCCCTCCGTCCCCATGGAGATGCCGTCGCTCACCGTGATGGTCCCGAACTCGAAAGGCGTCCCTCCCGCCGCCCGCACCCCCTCTTTCACCCGATCCGCCAGACGTCCCAGGTGCAGGTTACAGGGAGTCACGTCGCTCGCCATGTTGGCGATGCCGATGAAGGGCTTCTTCAGGTCGTCGTCACCCAGGCCCATGCCCCGGAGCATGGCCCGCGCCGGGGCACGCTCCGGCCCTTCCGTCACGTCCCGGCTCTTGTGCTTCACATCGAACGGCGCCGCTTTCGTCCGTGGCATAGGTCCTCCCTCAATACGTTTCGGAGATTCAGCCCGCAAATCCGCCCTACGGGCCAGTCTATTGTAACGCAACGGCATTCACGAACAATCGCCCTTTGGTGACCGTCTTCTCATGGCGCGCTGCGGGAGGCCGCCTGCGCCTCCAGGGTCGCCAGCCTCTGCCTCAACTCTCGCTCCTGCTGCCAGCGCGCCGTCACGTCTCGGACGATAGCAGCGATCCCCTCCGTCCTCCCTTGTCGGTCCCTGAGCAGGACGATGCTGAACTCGATGGAGATGCGAGCGCCGTCCTTTCTCGAGGCGGGAACACTAAGAAGATCTCGGGCTCCGTACTTGGTGACGCCGCTCTCCACGACCTTGAAGAACCCGGCCCAGTGCCTCTCTCGTTGACGCTCAGGCACGATAAGGTCCAGGGTCTGCCCCAGCGCCTCATCCGCCGTGTACCCGAAGATGGCCTCTGCACCCGCGTTCCACAGTTGGATTGTCCCTTTGGAATCGGCCGCGATGACGGCATCGGGCGCCAGCTCCACGATTCGCCGGGTCAACCCTTGGACGTCCAAGCTATTCATGGTCGAGGATTGTCTCCCCTAGCAGGCTGATGAAA
>JACQUM010000064.1 GCA_016210295.1 Chloroflexota bacterium
AGGCCATCGCCCACGCGGTGCGGGAGACCTTCACTCGGGTGTTTGGCCGCTCCTGGCAGGAGTTGGGCATGCGCCAGGTGTACGACGTCTCCCATAACAGCGCCAAGGTGGAGGAGCACGAGGTGGACGGCAAGCGCGTCCGCCTGTGCGTGCATCGGAAGGGGGCGACGCGCTCCTTCCCCGCCGGCCACCCCGATCTGCCGGAGCGGTACCGGAAGGTCGGGCAGCCGGTCCTGATCCCCGGCGACATGGGCCGCTACTCTTTCCTCTGCGTCGCCGGGCCCAAGGCCATGGAGAGAACCTTCGGCAGCACCTGCCACGGAGCAGGACGCCTGATGAGTCGCACCGCCGCCAAGCGGACTCTCCACGGCCGCGATATCCGGGCGGAGCTGGCCGCCCAGGGGATCGTGGCCAAGGCGCAGGGCTGGGCCTCTCTCGCCGAGGAGGCCTCCGTGGCCTACAAGGACGTGGCCGAGGTGGTGGACGTCTGCCAGAAGGCGGGGCTGTCCACCAAGGTCGCCCGGTTGCGCCCCCTGGGGGTGGTGAAGGGCTAGTGCGGTCTAACAGGGGTCCGAATCCGGATTGGTGGGCCATACGGGATTCGAACGCTCTACGGATTCACTTGGGGCGAGGGTAGCACGGAGGCCAAGCCAAAACAAGAGTGGTACCCCTGCCCGCACTCGAACCCGGGCATCCAGCTCCGGAGGCTGGCGCTCGATCCACCTGAGCTACAGGGGCACGCTCCTTGCTCCATGATAGCGGCCAGGGCCGCCTGCCTACAAGCGGCCCCTTTCGCCGAGCGCGATGCAGCCATGCGCCGCTACAGGGGTTCGGGTGGGCTTGCTTGTCTTCGTCACGGCGGCCTCAAGCGATCCGATGCCCCGCCTGGCCCTTGGGGGACTTGTCGAACACCTCGCAGACCCAGAAAAGATAGCCGGAAGGGTACGCGGGTTGCTGGATGTGGAAGGAGTCGTACTCGAAGAGCTGCCGGGCCCAGAAGAGGAACTGGTAGTAGAGGCTGGTGGGCCCGATCACCTGGGCGACGGCGTTGATCTGGAAGCTGGGATAGGTCGGTCCGGCCCCGGTGTAATGGAGGGTCACGCGGGGGTCTTGCTGAATGTTGGCGTAGGTCTGTCCCTGGAAGATCTCCAGAGAGCCTAAGAACCTCCTGTCCCAGTGGTCTGGCTGGGCATACAAGGACGACATGAGCGTCACCCTCTCTCGCAGGCTTTCCTTCCATCCCGCTCCTTGAGCTCTTTGGAGGAGCGCTCGCATGGCCTGGATGTCCTCTGGGAGGTAGCTCTCCCTCGGCAGGAGACCCGTGCCCTTGTTGGCCGTGTGGAAGGGGAAAGGTCCCTGGGGAAAAACGGTGGCCAGGACAGGCAGATGGGCATCGAAGCGAGTGACGCGGTCGCCGTGGGCCATGTGCTGGTTGAAGAGAGTCCCCCGGGAGGCGAGCTGCCATTGGAGGAAGGAGGGAGGTAGCTCCACGAGCGGAACTTGTCGCGGCGCTCCAAGACGAGAAGCAATGACGGCTGTTCCGTCGCGAATGGTTACACTTGGGGGTGTCTGAGTCTGCATCGTAGGGACCTCCTTATTGGCGAGGTTCTTTCTCTTCCTTCTCCGACTCCCTCACCTGGGAGAGGGGAGAGCCGAATGGGTGTCCCATCGCATCTCCTCCGTAAGCTCGCTGGCGCAGGTGATCGAGAACTTCCAGGGTGACTTGCGTTAGTCCATGCTGGCGAGCGTATGCCTCCGCGGCTTGTTTGACTCGACCGCGGATGAAGAAGGGGACGCGGCCTATCCTCTCCAACGCCTCTGTGGGCCAGGTCACGGTCACGGGTACCTGGGGCGAAGACTCCTGCTGGGAGGCGTCAGCCGCCTGCCCTGGCTCATAGAGGCACCAGGGGTCGGCGGCCAGAGCGTCCCCGGCGATGGCATAGGCGCGGGCCCGGCATCCGACACACACCGGTTCGTCGCCTTGGCTGAAGGAGCATTGCCCGCACTTCCCTCCTAGCTGACGTTGGGGAAGTCGGAACGGGGTCAGCATGGGCGAGGAGTCCCAGATGTGATGGAAGCTGGCCTCCCGGACGTTGCCAGCCACGCTGGGAAGATAGGGGCAAGGCGTCACCTGCCCGGAGGGCGTGATCCGGCAGTAGCTGGTCCCCGCCAGGCAGCCGGCGCTCCCCATGGGCGGCAGTCCCCGCTCAAGAGCGAGCCGCCCGACGTAGGGGGCACATCGCGCGCGGATCATCATCCCTGGGTAGCTGTCCTGAGCCTCCAGAACGAAGGTGAGCAGGCTCTCATATTCCTGGGGGGAGAGGTCGGTGAGCCTCTCGCCCCTCCCGGTGCACACCAAGAAGAAGAGGTGGAAGGCTCGTGCCCCTTTGTCATGGGCAAACCGCACCAGGTCCGGTATCTCCTCGTGGTTCATCTTCAGCGCGGTGGTGTGGACCAGGACCGCCAACCCTTCTTCACGGCAGGCCTCTATTCCGTTCACGGCCCGTTGCCAGGCGCCCGGGACCCCGCGAAAGGCGTCGTGTTTCACCATGTCCATGGAGTCGATGCTGATACCGGCCGCCATCACGCCGCTTTCCTTCAACTCCCGTGCCCTGTCTCTGGTCATCAATGTTCCCGTTGTGCCCAGCACGACAGAAAGCCCCTGCTCGGTGGCGTGGCGGGCCAAGGCTGGAAGGTCCTTCCTCAACATGGGCTCCCCGCCGGTGAGGATGAGGAGCTCCGTCCCCGCCTCGGCCATCTGGTCGATGAGGCGAAGCCCTTCCTCGGTGGAGAGCTCGCCGGGCCAGCGGCGTCGCGCGTCCAGGTAGCAGTGGGGGCAGCGCAGGTGGCAGGCCCCCGTGACGTTCCAGGAGACGATGCGGGGCCGGTACTCCACAGAGTTCTCCTAGCTGCGGGCCAACGGGCGCAGGAGAGATTTTCGGCGGCTCCACATCGTGGGATACAGGCGCCGCATGGCGGGCGTTTGCAAATACAGGATGACGGCGACATCCAGGACCAGAGGGAGCCAGTGGGCGAGGGGCACGGAGCGGAGGATGTCAAATGTGAGGAATACGTAGGCGGCGAGACGGGCCCTCGGATTTCTGCGCCAGAGAAGGTATCCGACGTAGGGAGCGCCGACAGCGTAGGCCAGGAGGCTGGGCCACAGGGAGTCCCCGTAGTTCATGAAAGGGGGCGGTCCAGCCAGCAAGGACCACACCTGGAGCGGGAGCGCTGCGACGAAGTAGAACGTGACTAAGCCCGCGTCCACTCTCCACCCTCGGCCCGGCGCGATCATTCCACGTCTCCGGTACCAGGGATTCGAGGGGATGTAGGCTGGGATATGTCCTTCGTCTGCCGGGCCTCGGGCAGGTGGGAGAGAGCGAACTCCAGCGTGATGACGGGCAGCTTCGCCAGGCGCGCTGCCTTCTCGATCCGGAGGCGAGCGCGGTTGCGTTCGTACGGGTCGGAGACACGCTGGAGAATCTGCAGGGCGGCGCGGGACCACCGGAGGGTGGAGCCGTCGAAGGTCTCCCCTTTCTCGACGCCGCCTTGAGCCTTGGCCGCAGCCTCCAGAGCCTCTACGTCCACAATGAGGAATGCCTGACCGTCCTGGCGGCAGGCGGGACAGGCAACCGGCCTCTGACCCCTGGCGGCGTGGCCGCACTGGGGGCACAGGTAGACGGGCGCGGGCTCCTTTCGGAGGGCCTCCAACGCCACGGAGAGCGCGGCCTCGCCCATGCGCTTCGTATCTTCGCGGGATGGGCGCAGCGCCTCCATCGCCTCCCCCACGAGGGATGCGGTGACGACCGTGTGGCCCTTCTCCAGGGCCAGTCGCTGGACCATCAGGCGCAGCGCCCCCTGGTATTCCTGGGGAGCGTGTCTCAGGACAGCCTCTGCCTCCTCGGTCCATCGCGCCGTGGAGGCGCTCCACAGGTCCAAAGGCGGAGCGAACCGCCGGCTGGCCACGAGGAGGTTGCAGGAGGCAAAGCGAAGAAGGTGCTCGGTCACGCTGCCGATGTCCATCTCCTCGCGACTATGGACTCCTATGCGGCCCAGGAGCAACAGCCAGGGGTGGACCTTCTCGGCGTAGGCCATAACCTCCTCGGCGGCGCGGCCCGCTAAAAGGGTGGTCGTGAGCGGGACGCCTTCGGCGTCGGCGACTCGCTGGGCCACGTCGAGGTGGGTCTGATAGAGGCGGGCAAGCCCGGTGTCGATGATCTCCTCGTGAAGGCGCTCCTGCTCCTCGAACCGGAACACTCGGGCGGCCTCCTCGGAGAGAGCCTTCACCATGCTGTGAAAGACTGCGTAGTGGAAGTAGGGGTCGTAGGCGGCGACGGCGTTCACGGGGCGATGATAGGCCTTCCCAAGGGCCAGCGCCGCTTGGAGGGCCCCGAAGGACTCTTTGCTTCCGTCCAGCGCCACGAGGATGTCGCGGCCCGCGCCGTCCAGAAAGGCCTCCGGCTCCTTGATGACCAGGGTATCGGTCTTCGTGCGCCGGAGCACGCGAAGGCCAACGCTCCCTATTGAGTCAGGGCGGGTTGTGCCGTGTCCGCGCGCGCCAAGGACAACCAAGTCGTAGGAGGAGCCGTTGATGTCCTCGACCAACCTCTCCCAGTTCTTTCCCTCGAAGGTCTTGCGGGCGAAGGGCACCTCCGCCGCCTGGCAGCGCTTTTCCAGGCTGTCCAGGTACGATTCGGAGATTAGCTGGAGACCCAGGGCGATCAGGGAATCATGGATGGCCCGCTGGCGCTCCAGTTCCTTGTCCACCAGATATTCCTCCGGGAGGGCGGCCTCCATCTGGCGGAACCGGCGCTCGTGCATCCGCGCGGCGTAGACGTGGCCCCCCACCACCTCTCCCCCGAAGGCCTGGGCCAGGGAGACCGCCGCGGTGCAGCAGGCCTCGCTGAAGGCCGAGTTGTCCGCCGCGACGAAGATCTTCTTGAACACGTTATCGCCTCACAGGCGCGGCCGGCGCCACCGTCCTCCCAGCACGCTTCCAGCCACGCTGGCCACCAGCATGAGGAGCGGCGAGACGAAGAAGAAGGTGGAGTCGCCGACATCTAAGCCGGGCAACGGGTCTGGCAGCGCCTCCATCAGCTCTCCGCCGAACAGGATGCCTGCAACCAGCCCGAAGTACAGAACGGCCAGCAGGGTCCCGTAGAGGGGCTCGGGCTCGCGGCTCCGCCAGCCCAGGTAGGCGCCTGCGCCGAAGAGGGAGACTAGGCCCCCCAGCGCGATCAGCCACACGTTTTGCTGAAGGGCAAAAAGGGCCGAGCCAAGGAGCAGGGTGCCAACCAGGCTCAGCCCGAGAGCGGCCCAGACGGCGCGCCACGGAATCCGACTGATTTGGGCAGGGGTTTCTCCCATTCCCATCCCGCTCTGTCTAGTCATATCCCACCTGCTGACTTCGTCTTTGGGATTTTGCTCTGATTCTCACGGTCCTCTGGTCTCCCTGGACCTTTCATGGGCCAGGCCACGACCAGGCCCGCCAACGCAAGGCCGAGAAAGAGGGCGACGGCGCTCCCCAGCCTCAGCGGCACGGCGAACGGGCTTCCGCTGTAGCCGCCCGTGGCGGCCAGCCACACCCGGACCACCACCGCCCCGCCGACCAGGGCGGCGGCAACCAGCAGCCACGTGATCCGTCCCTTGACTCCCGTTACCACGCGCTCTCTCTCCTCACTGCCGCGTCAGGAGGAAGGCCACCAGGTCCCTGATCTGCTCTTTCGTGATCATCTTCTCGAAGGGAGGCATGATGGGCGCGTACTCGGGGACCCTGAAGCGATAGGTCGCCCCAGCGCTCACCTTCTCCAGGAGATACTGGTCGGCGGTGAGGCCCGAAACCCGCTGGCCCGCTCTCGAGGCCACATGGGTGAGGTCAGGGGCGCGGGTGCCGCCTGTTCCTTCTATGGTGTGGCAGAGGAAGCAGCCCACGTTGGAGTTCCAGAAAAGGTCCTTGCCCCGCTCGACGGCATCCTCCGAGGCGACGACGGGAGGCTCCGGTCTGGGGAACTGGGGGTAGGCGACTCCCACCCCGACGAGGGCACCAATGGTCAGCACGTAGACAGCGGCGAGGCTGGCCAGGACCCCCGCTGAGCCCCTGGGATAGGGGATGCTCTGCCTCCCCAGGAACCAGAAGAAGAGGACCCCCAGAAGGAGCATGGCTGTGAAGAAGGCCTGGTACCCCATGCCGAACCGGAGGCCCGTCTCCTCCGGCAGGAGCGGGAGGCCCACCCAGATGACGGCCATGAGCCCGATGAAAAGGCCGAGGCCGCCCCAGAGGGCGCGGAGGCCAGCGCGAGCGCTGAGCGCTCGTCTCAAACCCAGTGTTGCGCGAACGTTCATGGGCACCTCGGAGAGCACCTATTCCCTGCCCAGCTTGAACCCGATCCAGAAGATGAAGGCCATGAAGGTGAAGAACACCAGGGTCACGGTACCAACCATGATGCTGGTGTGGGCCAAAGGCGTCGTGTACCAGTAGGGCGTCGTGTCCTGGAGGACCGTGTACACGTGCCAGTCCTGGCGGGCCAACTCCCGGATGGCTCCCATGAGGCCCATGAGGTAGACCGCTACGGCCGGGATGAACACCAGGGCGTATTGCGACTGGGGGGCGATCTCGCCCCAGCGCATGCTCCCCTGGGCCATGGCTCGGCGGTAGACCATATAGGTCAAGAACGTGAACATAATGATGGCGGTCACAGCCAGGGCCTTGGCCATCATCAGGCCCACGAAGGC
>JACQUM010000067.1 GCA_016210295.1 Chloroflexota bacterium
AACCAGTAGGCCAGGAAGCTCTGAACGATGACCCCACCGCCGGCGGCGTCGACGGCGAAGAGGAGGCCCAGCCGCACGACCCTTCCCCGCGTAGAGGGAGAGAGTCCCCTGCCCTGTCGCTCTGCCTGGAGCTCCACGCCGGAGGAAAGGAGGAGGTACAGGGCCGCGGCGGCCAGCCCGGCGCCCGCAGCGATGCCGAGAAGAAGTCGATAGCTGGCCAGAGGGGAGAGACCAAGCAGGGCTGCGATCACGACCGGGGCAGCGCTCGCCAGAGCCCCCAAGGCGGCGCCCCCTTCGCTGATCAGGTTCGCCAGAGAGAAGAGAAGCGTCCGGCGCTCGGGAGGGCAGGTCTGGGGGAAGATCCCTCCCTCGATGGTGAGGAAGGGGCCGCTCTCTTTGCCCGTGGTGCTGAGGCCGCTCAGCAGGGCGAAGAAGGCGAGGAGAGGGCCCCACTCCGTGCTCAGGAAGAGGAACCCGCCCACCGCTCCGACAAGGGCGAGGAGGACGAGGGTGCGGCGGCGTCCCAAGCGGTCGGCGACGAAGGTGACGCCCAGGGTGAGGAGGGTGTCACCGGCGAGGGCGGCGGCCAGCGTCAAGCCAACAGCCCAGGCGTCCAGACCGAGAAGGCTCAGATAGATGCCGAGGAGCACGCTGAAGGCTCCGTAGACAACGGTACGCAGCCCCTTGGCCAAGAGGAGGACCTTTCCGTCGCGGGTCAACCAGGTGAGCATGGCGTCTCTCAGGCCGCCAGGCGGACCTCCAGGACGCGGAGGTGTCCGCCCAGGTCTGGGTGGAGCCTGTGTTTACCCTGGGGGAAGCAGGTGCGGGCCAGGGCAAGGGCAGCCTCGCCCTGGCCCGCACCGATCTCGACGAGCACTGTCGCGCCTGGTTTTAGGCGGCTCAAGGCGGACGAGAGGAGCCGCCGGATGGTGTCGAGGCCATCGGGGCCGCCATCCAGGGCGCCGTGGGGCTCGTAGCAGCGCACCTCGGGCTGGAGCCCGGGTATCTCGGCGGTAGGAATGTAGGGCGGGTTGGAGACGAGGATGTCCACCGGCCCCGGCAGCGGGGTCACCAGATCGCCCAGGAGGAAGGTGATGCGCTTCTGAACGTCGTGACGCTGGGCGTTGGCCTGCGCGAGGGCGAGGGCCTCGGGAGAGGAGTCGGTGGCATAGAGAAGGGCGTTGGGGAGGTGCACGGCCAGGGCGACGGCGATGCAGCCGCTGCCTGTGCCGATGTCGGCGATAGTTATGGAGACATCCTTGCCGATCAGCCCCAGGGCGACGTCTATCAAGGTCTCCGTCTCAGGCCGAGGAATGAGGACGCTTGGGGCCACCGTGAAGTCGAGCCCGTAGAACTCCAAGTCGCCGAGGATATAGGCGAGAGGCTCCCGTCGAAATCGCCGCTGAAGAAGGGGCTCCAGGTCAGCAGGGAGACCTGGAGCGGCTGACTCCTGGAGGCGTGTGAGAAGACCCCTGATATCGGTGCCGAGAAGGCGAGCGAGGAGGAGCCGTGCCTCTGGTCGGGCCTCGTCCTCCTCCACTCCAGCTTCTTCCAGGCGCTGCGCGGCCCGGGTGAGAAGGCTGCCCAGCGAGGTCATGCGACGGAGGCGGCCAGGAGGCGCTCCTGCTCGGCCTGGGCCAGAGCATCGATGAGGGTGTCCAGTTCCCCCGCCAGGACCCGGTCCAGGTTGTGCAGGGTCAGGTTGATCCGGTGGTCGGAGACGCGGTTCTGGGGGAAGTTGTAGGTCCGGACCTTCTCCGAGCGCTCCGCCGTGCCGACCTGCGCGCGCCGCGTTTGGGTGATCTCCTCCTGTTGTTTCTGCTGCTTCATTGCCAGGAGACGGGCGCGGAGCACGGCCATGGCCTTGGTCTTGTTCTTCAGTTGGGAGCGCTCGTCCTGGCAGGTGACGACGATGCCGGTGGGGACGTGCGTGATGCGCACGGCGGTGTTCACCTTGTTCACGTTCTGGCCGCCGGCGCCGCCCGAGCAGTAGGTGTCGACCCTGAGATCGTCCGGGTTGATCTGTACCTCGACCTCCTCGACCGCTGGGAGCACGGCCACCGTTGCCGTGGAGGTGTGGATACGCCCGTTCGCTTCGGTCACCGGTACCCGCTGTACGC
>JACQUM010000068.1 GCA_016210295.1 Chloroflexota bacterium
AGATGCTCCGCGCAGCAGCGGAGGTCCGCGTCTGGCCCTCCCACCTGCCGCCTCCCTACGAGGAGATGGCCCGGGAGGCCCGGCCCTGCCACGGCATCCTGACTCTCATCACCGACCGCGTGGACGCGGCGCTCCTGGGCGGCGCCCCCGAGCTGCGCGTGGTCAGCAACATGGGAGTGGGCTACAACAACATCGACGTGGCGGCAGCCACCGCCCGCGGAATCTTCGTGGGCAACACCCCCGGCGTCCTCACGGAGACCACCGCCGACCTGACCTTCGCCCTTCTCGTGGCCTGGGCCCGCCGCATACCCGAGGCCGCCGTGTTCGCCCGCTCCGGAGCATGGACGACCTGGGAGCCCATGCGCCTCCTGGGCACAGACGTCCACGGCGCCACCCTGGGCATCGTGGGGCTGGGGCGCATCGGCCTGGCGGTGGCCCAGCGGGCAAGAGGCTTCGCCATGCGCCTCCTCTACCACAGCCGTACCCGCAAGCCCGAGCCGAGGAGAGGGCGCTGGGTCTAGAGTACGCGCCGTTCCTCCACGACCTCCTGGCCCGCAGCGACTTCGTCACCCTGCACGTCCCGCTGACGGCCGAGACGCGTCATCTCATAGGCCGGGAGGAGCTGGCGGCCATGAAGCCGACGGGCGTCCTGGTCAACACCTCCCGGGGCGAGGTGGTGGACCAGCGAGCGCTCTACGAGGCCCTGCGGGAGCGGCGCATCGCCGGGGCGGCCCTGGACGTCACCGACCCCGAGCCGATTTCACCCACCGATCCCCTGCTAGCGCTGGACAACGTCCTGGTGCTGCCTCACATCGGCAGCGCAACGGGCGCGACCCGAAGGCGCATGGCGACCATGGCGGCCCAGAACCTTCTGGACGGCCTGGCGGGACGTGTGCCCACCCACTGCGTCAACCCGGAGGCGGTGGAGCAACGGCCCTAGGCCGCGGAAACAGGCCCTTCTTTCCCTTCGATTGTTGATGCCCAAGCATCACGGGCGGACGAATCGGCGGACCATGTCGAAGGCGCTGGTGATGAGCGGCGCGGGTCGAAAGGCCTGCGCCGCGACCCTGACCTGCTCCCACTCCTCGCCGGAAAGGGCGATGTCGGCGGCGGCCGCGTTGGCCTCCAACTGCTCCACGCTCTTGGCCCCAGGGATAGCGATAACATGAGGATCGTGGACTAGCCACGCGAGAGCCACCTGTCCAGGCTCCGCCCCGTGAGCCCTGGCGACCGCACGGAGCACCTCCAACAGAGGCTCGAGGCGCCGCAGGTTCTCGGGGGCGAAGAGAGAGTTACCAGCCCGCACGCCGCCTGGGGCATTGCTCTGATTGTATTTCCCGGTAAGCAGGCCCTGGGCCAGGGGACTGTAGGCGACAACGACTCGGCTTGCCTGGCGGGCATAAGGAAGAAGAGTGTCGAAGGGCTCCCGCGCCAGGAGGTTGTACTCCACCTGGTTGGAGACCACCGCCGATCCCAGGGCTCTCTCCGCCGCCTGCCAACGGCCCAGCCCGAAATTGCTCACCCCCACCTGCTGCACCAACCCCGCCTCCACCAGGTCTCTCATCCCCTGCATGGTGCTGGACAGGGGAATGAGAGGGTTGGGCACATGGACTTGATAGAGGTCTATTCTGCGGGCGCCCAGGCGGCGGAGGCTGCGTTGCGCCGCCTGCCACACTCCCCTTCGGGTCAGGTGGTGGGGCGAAACCTTGGTGGCGATGAACGCTTCCTCTCGACGTTCGCCCATGGCCTCTCTCAGGACCTCCTCGGACCGGCCTCCTCCGTACAGCTCCGCCGTGTCGAAGAAGTTGACGCCGAGGTCCAGGGCTCGCCGGACGATGAGCCGGGCCTCTTCCGGACCGAATCCGCGCCCCCACCCCCAGCCGCGGGAGCCGAACTGCCAGGTCCCGAGCCCGATGGCCGAGACCCGACGGTCACCAAGCTGGATGTATTTCACCTAAGTTCTACCCGTCGCTGTTGACCGGCGATCCTATTCGGCCAATAAAGGCGGAGAGGGCGACGCTCGGCAGTTCTCAGCTTCCCAAGCCGTAGAGCCAGAAAAGCTCACGGCTATAGAAGTCCCGCCGCAAGGCCTCCACCTGCTCCGGGTCCACCCGTTCGTAACGGAGGATCTCCCAAAGATAGAGCTCCCTCATTTTCTCCTTCGCCTGGTGCAGCGCTCCCTCCTCTCCACGCAACTCGAAATACCGAAGCACTCCTCGCCAGAGCTCGCTCCCTGCCAGGAGGGGAACAGGGGCGAAGTGGGGACCGATGGAGATGTAACGCGGCGAGCGAAGCCCCGGACGGAGAATGGTGAGCTTCCAGGTGATGATTTGCAGAAGCTGTCTCATGTAGCTCTGCATGATCAGGGGTTGGGGAGGCATGATCTGCCTCCGCTCGATGAGATGAACGACCTGTGGGGTCAGAGGAGCTTCCAAGTCTTTCCCTTCCAGGAGGAGCTCCTCCTGAGGGAAGACCTCCACCAGAGGCGCGATCTCACCAGAGCGGCGCTTGTCGATGAACAGCGCCTTGCCGAGGTTCAACAGGTAGAAGACCATCACCTCGGCCTGTTCAGGATCGCTGGTCAGCTCCATGGACAAGCTCCCCCGTGCTCCCCGGCGGCAGGCGGCGCTACCGCTCGAGGGAGACGTTCTTGAGGTCCACCAGCCCCAGGGCGTTGGGAGAGTAGCCCTTCACGTACGGCTTCACCAGGACGTAGTTCACGTCGTGCCAGAGAGGGATGAAAGGCGCGTCCTCCAAGAGGATCGCTTCTGCTTGCTGGTAAAGCGCGATACGCTTGGCCTCGTCGGTCTCCACCGCCGCCGCGTCCAGGAAGCGATCGAACTCCTTGTTGCTGTAGCCGCCGATGTTGTTCTCCGCCCCCGAGTAAAAGAGGACCTCCAGGAAGTTCTGGGGATCGGGATAGTCCGCGACCCAGCCGTACGTGAAGACGTTGCCATGGAGCTGCGGCAGGCGCGAGTAGTAGGCCCGCGGGTCGATGAGCGAGAGACTCAGCTGTTGAGGAACTTGCAACCCGAAGCTGTCCCGCCAGGAGGTCAGCGCCTCGATGACGCCCGGAGAGGCGCTGACCAGCCCCGAATCGGTGAAGAGCACTAGAGGGAACTTGGAGATGTCCCCATACCCAGCCTCCGTCAAGAGGGCCTTCGCCGCGCTGACATCGAAGGGGAGAGGCGTCCGTTCCTTGTAGCCTGGCATCCCAGGCGGGAGGAGGCTTCGAGCTGGGGTCACTGCTCCTTCCAGCGTCTCCTTGACGAGGGACTCCCGATTCACGGCCATGATGAACGCCTTACGGACCTTGGGGTCGTTGAAGGGGGGCTTGGTCACGTCGAAAGTGTAGTACCAGGTCATGAGCTCCGGTATAACCTGGAGCTGACCCTTGAGAAGGCTGCCCGGCGCCTGCACTCGCTCCAGGTTGGACAGGTCCACGGAGGCCACGTCCACCTCCCCCGCCTCGAACATGCGGACCGGGACGCCGGCGAAGATGCGGAAGACGACGGTGTCCAGCTTGGCTTGCTGACCGTAGTAGCGGTCGTTCCGCTCCAAGACCAAGACCTCATCCTCCTTCCACTCCTTCAATCGGAAGGGGCCCGTGCCGTTGGGCTTGCGCCACCACTCGCCTCCCCGCTCCACGTCTCTCCGGTCTACCACGTAGGCAGTGGGATAGGTCAGCTTGGAGAGGAAGTAGGCCTTGGGCTTATCGATGGTCACGCGAAGGGTGTAGGGGTCCACCACCTCGACGCCGGAGATGCTCTGGGCCTTGCCCTCCACCATCTCCTTGACGCCCACGATGTCCCCCAGGTATGTCCTAACCGTGAGCGAAGCGGTGGCAGGTTGAGCCGCCCGCTCCCACGAGTACTTGAGGTCGTGGGCCGTCACGGGGGTTCCGTCATGGAAGGTTACGTCCCGCCGCAAGCGGAAGGTGTAGACCGTGCCGTTCTGCACGTCCACCGACTCGGCGATGTCCAGAACGACCTTCAGGTCATGGCTGAGGCCCACCAGGCCCCCATAGATCTGGAGGACAAAGAGGTGAGAGCTGGAGTCCTGGGAAAGGGCTGGATCGAGAGTCGAAGGGCCGGAATGGGCCAGAGTCAGGGTCTTTCCCCCTGCCGTTCCGCCCGGAAGCGCCTCTATGAGGATGAAGCTGCGAAGGGCCTTCTCTATCTCCTCTCGCCGGAAGGCGAAGACCTCCTCGGTGCCGATGACCTGCACGAGGAAGCCCTGCGTGCCGCGGATGGTGAAGAGCAGTTGCTCCTTGTACTTGGTCCCGCCCGTGGCCCCCGTGAAGACGACCTCATAGGCAGCCACGTTGCCTTGGAGAGTGACGGGTCCCTTGCTCTGGATGGCGAACTCGCTGAGTCCGGAGGCGAGGAGATCCACCCACCCGTTGGCAAACTCCTCCAAAGTGGTCTCTTCTCCCAGATAGTTCAGGAAGACGCGGAGGAGCGGGTATCCCAGAGGGTAGGCGATCTCGACAACGGCGCCCTGGGCGGGTGTCCCCTCGGTCTTCTCCCAGGTCTCAGGGTGGGTAAGGGCGAAACCGTAGGTGGTGTTCCTATAGGAGGCAAAGGCGGGGAGAGGCGTGGCCACCGGCGTCGCCGTAGGAGTGGCGGTAGGGGTGGCCGTGGGGCTGGAGCGGGGCGTCGGCGTCTGCGTGGGTGACGGCGCGGGCGTCGGCGACGGAGGTGCCAGGGTCGGCGTGGGAGTGGGCGTGGGAGGGACCTCGGTCGGCGTGGGAGTGGCGGGAGCCAAGCAGGCAGCCAGGAAAAGAGTCAATGCCACCAGGACGTACACGGCTCGCGGGAGATGCGCCACCTTCCTCACTCGTCCTCCTCCCCCCTCTTTCGCGATCCTGACGCGTCTCGCGGCCTTCGAAAGAGTGGATTCACGTTCTCTTTCTTATTATAAGGGCATTGGGAACAGAACTACGGCCGGCGGCTGAGTCTGCGCCATGCCTCCTGGTAGACCTCCGGCGTGTTCAGGTCCAGCAAGACGATATCGTCGTCCCAGAGTAGCTCCACCGTTTCGTCGCGATGCCTCTCCACCACAGCCCGGATCCCCAGGCTCTCGTCCCTCACCTGCTCCAGCTCCCCCAGGAGCGCGGCGGAGAACATGACCGGATGACCCCGGCGACCCCGATAGACGGGCACGGTGACGAGGGCCCCAGACTCCTGGTGGCGCCGGAGCAAGGCTCGGAGCACCTCGCGGGGCCGTGGCTGGTCTACCGCGACGACGAACACCGCTTGGACGCTCGTGGGTAGCGCTCGGACGCCCGCCACCACCGACGTCGCCTTCCCCGTCTCCCAGTCAGAGTTGCGGACGGCGCGAGCACGAGGGAAGCGTCGCGCCCAGGGCTCCAGGCGGTCCGCCT
>JACQUM010000073.1 GCA_016210295.1 Chloroflexota bacterium
GCGGTGCCCAGGGCGCGCTGGATTGTGCTTTTCGCCTTGGCTGTCGTCGTCTTCGTGGTGGGGACCTTCTTCGTTCAGTCCACCATCATCTACCCCTCTCAGGTGGTCGTCAAAGAGGCGGGGAGCGCCATTGGTATCAACCCCCTGGAGGACCGGGTGGACTTCGGCGACGTGCCCCAGGGGGCCGGAGTTTCCAAGACCATTATCTTCGAAAACGAGGGCACCATCGCCAACCGGATGGTCATCATGGTCATCGGAGGCATCGGGGACCTGGTGCAGACCGACCCCTCGTCCTTCACCCTGAAACCAGGCGAGAGGATGGAGGTCCGGATGCGGCTGCTGATGCCGGAGTCGGCGGAGGTGGACAAGGTCTATTCCGGCAACGTCGTTGTCCTGCGTCTGCCCCTGGGAATCCTCTAGCGCTCCATGCGGAAAACGCTGAACGCGTTCTTCTGGCTCCTCCCCCTGGTGGGAATGGTCGGCGGCGCCTACTTTGTCCCCCAGCTCCTGAAGGGAGTCCTCGATAGCGACACGCCTACGGCGGTGGTCATCTCCCGCTCCATGTGGCCCGCCCTGAACCGGGGTGATCTCGTGCTGATCCAGGGCACGACTCGGGAGGAGATCCAGGTGGGGACCATCCTGGTCTTCCACCACAACAACGGCATCTCCATCCACAGGGTGATACGGATGGACGGCGATACCATTGTCACCAAGGGGGACGCCAACAACACCGAGGACCCGCCCATCACCTTCGCAGATGTGGTGGGGCGGAACCCCGTCTGGTTCGGCGGCCCAGCCAAGTTACCGCTGGTGGGGCAGTTGGCCCTGCTCATGGGCCCCGCCGAGGTAGCGGTGAGCCAGAACGGGGAGCGCGCCCCCGGCCCGCCTAGCTTTGTTAATCTCCTGGTCAGCTACACCAAGAGCCCCTTGGGCCTGGGAATCATGGTGCTCATTCCTGTCCTGCTGCTCTCGACGGTCCTGTTCGGCGAGGCCTCCACGCGAATGCGTGGGGGTCGCCGCCTCAGCCGGTTGCATCAGCGGCGCCTGGAGCGGCTGCGGAGGCGGTGGCCTCACGCGAGGCTGGCCTAAGACGTCACCGACTGCCCCCCTGACTCCCCTCCTGGCCTCCTCCTGGTAAACTGGAGATCGTGGGTCTGTGAGGACATCCATGCGACTAAGCCGAATCCCCGTCATCGCCTTGGGAATCCTGTTCCTGCTGTCCCTCGTTGGCATCTTCCTGGGCTGGTCTATCCCGACCATGCAGGAGAGAACAGTCATCCAGACCACGTACAAGATGGAGGGCAAGCTGGACCACACGGCATTCGGCCACATCCTCAACCCGGAGGAGGAGCAGAAGAGAAGCGCCCAGGGGAAGTACTTCGCAAACCTGTTGAAGGCTGTGGACGTCGGATACACGTACCAGTTCGTGCCCTCCAGGCCTGCCACGGGCAGGGATGTGGAGCAGGTCCAGATCAGCGCCATCCTGGAGAGCACAGGCCTGTGGGAGAAGGAGGTGGTCCTGGTCCCCCAAACCCGCTATGAAGGCGGGGCAGACTTGACCTTCCGTCTGGATACGGCGAGCCTCCAGGACCTGGCAAGCCGGATCTCTCGGCAGCTGGGCGTGGGCAACCCCTCGCCCTACATCACCCTGAAGGCGACGGTGCAGGTGGAGGCCCTCACCGACAGCGGCCCGCTGACGGACACATATACGCAGACGATCCGCGTGGGCGTCGTGGGCAGCACGTTGGAGTGGTCGGCGCCCCTGGAGAGCAGCCAGAAGGGGTATTACAAGGGCTTGGCCTACGACCATCAGGGCGCTTTCCGGTACACCCTCTACCTCAAACCCAGCCTCGCCTTCGGGACCATCGAGAGGGACGAAGAGGGCTCCTTTGCCCTGGCGGGCCTGGCCTCCACGGTTGAGGCGAAGACGCCAGACCCCGTCTTCTTCACAAAGATTGTGGACACCATGAGCGTCTCCTACAGGTACGAGCTACTGGCGCAGGACCTGAATGCCCAGTCAGCGGCCCAGATCACAGCCGTGCTGGAGAACCCTGGTCTCTGGCAAAAAGAGGTGGTCATTGTGCCTCTGGCGACCTACACTGGCCCCTTCAGCATCGATATCCCACTCGACATCGCCGCGCTCCAAAGCACAGCAGCAAAAATCAACCAGGAGCTCGGGATCCCGGGCGGAGTTAAACAATTCCTACTCAAAGCCACAGTGCGCACCAGCGCTCAAACCGCCAGCGGGGCTCGGGAGGCCGACTTCGTTCAGACCACCCGGCTGATTCCCGACACGGCCACCCTGACCTGGCAGAGAGGGCTAACGAAATCGGAGATGGCCACCTGGGACGGTGTCTCCTATGAGCAAAAGGGCAAGTTCGACTACGCTATTCGCCTCAAGGACAACATCCTTTTCGGACCCATCACCCTCCGCCCCGACGAGGAGGGCATCGCTGGGGAGGGTCAGGGTACGGAGGGACCCCTCCCCGGTACTGTCCTGACTTCACCGGCGGCGAGCGCAGACGCCCTAGAGCCCCTGGCCGTCGCGAAAACCTATCAGAAGAACAGCGTGGAGCGTATCGACGTCAAGTTCGACTTCCCCTTCACTGCCGACCCTCCTGCCAGCAGTCTCACCCAGGAGGTGGAGATCACCGGTGTGCTCAAGGGGACAAGCTGGCAGGAGACTCTGACTCTCGTCCCACCAACCCCCCTGTCGAAGGACTTCACGGTTGCCTTCCCCCTGGATCTCCCTCTCCTCTACGCGATCATCGATTTCAACCAGCGGCAGCACCCGGAGCCGGCAGCCGCGTGGGACCTCATTCTTTCCGCCCGCGTGCATGCCAAGGCGAACACGGCCTTCGGGCCCATAGACGATCAGCTCACCCAGCCCTTGACCCTGAAGATGAGCAGCACCGAGATCGCCTGGCCCGACGCCACACCGCAGGTGAAAGAAGGCGACATCCATCGGACGGCGCTGCAACCGAATAACAGCGCTTCGGCTGCCCGGATGGGGTCTCTGGGCGTGACCGGCATGGTAGGCGTCGCGTTGGCCTTCGTCGGGTGGCACTACGTCGAGGCCCGCCGTCGTCGGCTCTCGGAGTTGGAGAGCGAAGCCCTCCAGTTGAGGGGGAAATACAAGGAGTTGCTCCTGGATGTCCAGGACCTGCCGCAGAGGAAAGATGGCACCCTGGTCGAGCTAAACTCGATGGAGGCGGTCATCAAGACCTCCGAGGCTCTTCTCAAGCCGGTCCTCCATATCACAAGGCCTACGAAACATACCTATGCCGTCCTCGATGACGCCATTTGGTATGTCTATGTCCACGAAGTAGCGGCGACCGCCCCGGAACCAGGCACTCCCGCCGAAGATGGCCCATGAGCGGTCTCCCTTGAAAGCTACGACCCGGCCACCAGGGCCATCGTCCGCCCCTGGCTCAGCTCCCTAAAGGCGCGACAAAAACCTCCGACCACCATGAGCCCGTCGAGAGAACCGGGGAGTGGCCGTCCAGACCAGCGCGTGCTACAAAGAAAATGGCATGGCGCCCTACCAGTACCTGGACCACACCGCCGACGTGGGGATCGTCGCCACGGGGGCGACGCTGGCGGAAGCCTTCGCCAGCGCCGCCGAGGGCCTGGCTGCAGTGCTCTGCGATCCCGAGACGGTGGAAGAGAGAGAGGAGCGTCCCCTGGCCGTCTCCGCAGCGGACCTGGAAACGCTCTTGGTGGAGTGGCTTGACGAGGTCAACTACGATTTCGAAGTGCACCGTTTCGCTTACCGGAGGTTCGTGGTCCACGACGTGACTGAAGGCCACCTTCGGGCGACAGGGTACGGGGAGCCGCTGGACCTCTCGCGACACCAGCTGGGAGAACAGGTGAAGGCGGCGACCTACCATCTCCTCGAAGTTCGCCCGGACGGCGATGGCTACCGGCTTCAGGTGATATTGGACGTCTGAGAAGGTACAGGAGGACGCGGGATGACTACCGATCTCCGCCGCGTGTTGCGCAAGATCGACGATCAGCGGTGGGAACTGCCCACGAGCTATGAGCCAGGGATGCGGGTCCCGGGCATCGTCTATGCCAGCGAGGCCATGTTGAGAGACGCCGGGGAAGACAAGGCCTTGGAGCAGGTCGCCAACGTCGCCTTCTTGCCCGGGATCGAGAAGTACTCCCTGGCCATGCCCGACATCCACTGGGGGTACGGCTTTCCCGTGGGCGGCGTGGCCGCCACCCGCGTCACCGACGGCGTCGTCTCCCCAGGAGGCGTGGGCTTCGACATCAACTGCGGGGTCCGCATGCTCCGCACGAGGTTGCGGGAGGAAGAGGTGCGTCCGGTCCTGGAGAAACTCGTCTCTGCACTGTACGCCGCCGTCCCCTCCGGCGTCGGCTCGGAGGGCCCCATTCGGCTCAAGGGAAACGAGATCGACCAGGTGATGGTCCAAGGGGCTCGCTGGTCGGTGAAACAAGGCTACGGCGACGCCGAAGACCTGGAAGTGACCGAGGAGGCGGGGTGCGTCGCCGGCGCCGACCCCAAGACCGTCCATCAGCGGCCTCGGGAGAGAGGAGCGGGCCAGCTCGGGACATTGGGGTCGGGCAACCATTTCCTAGAGGTCGAGGTGGTGGACGAGGTGTACGACTCAACCATCGCCGAGGTGCTGGGTGTCGAAGGCCCGGGCCAGGTCATGGTCTTGTTCCACTGCGGGTCGCGGGGCTTCGGCCACCAGGTGTGCGAAGACTACGTCCGCATCGTCGAAGGCGCCATGAAGCGCTCCGACATCCAGGTGCCCGACCGCCAGCTCGCCTGTGCCCCTCTGGACTCTCCGGAGGGCCTCGACTACCTGGCCGCGATGCGGTGCGCCATGAACTTCGCCTGGGCCAACCGCCAGGCCATCGCGCACGCGGTGCGGGAGAACTTCTCTCGGGTGTTTGGCCGATACTGTCAGGAGTTGGGCTTGCGCCAGGTGTACGA
>JACQUM010000063.1 GCA_016210295.1 Chloroflexota bacterium
GCTCCAGGTCGAAGTCCATCTGGGCATCGGGGGTACGGGAGAGGAAGAAGTAGCGGCAGGCGTCGGGGCCGACCTCGTCGGTCAGCTCCTGTAAGGTGATGACGTCTCCGGTGCGTTTGGAGAGACGCACGACCTCGCCGCCGCGCCGCAGGGTGACGAGCTGGACGACGATGATGTGCAGCCGCTCGGGGTCGATGCCGAGGGCCTTGACCGCCGCCTTCATGCGCGGCACGTGGCCCATGTGGTCGGCGCCCCAGACGTGGACGCCACGGTGGACGGGGCGGATGTGGACCTTGTGGTAGTGGTAGGCGATGTCCGAGGCGAAGTAGGTGGGGACGCCGGTGCGCCGGACGAGGACGCTGTCCTTGTCCTCGCCCAGGGTGGAGGAGGCGAACCACAGGGCGTCATCCTTCTCGGTGGTGAAGCCCTGGGCTTTCAGCAACGCCATGGCGTTTTCGTAGGTCCCATCCCGATAGAGAGAGGTCTCGCTGAACCACTCGTCGAAGGAGACGCGGACGCGCTCCAGGTCTCTCTTGATCTCCTCGATCATGCGCCGCATCCCCGCCTGGCCGAGCGCTGCGATGGCCTCTTCTTCGGGCATGTGGAGGTAGCGGTCGCCCTCGTGCTGGACGAGCTCATCGGCCAGCCTCTTCATGTATTCGCCGTGGTAGCCCTCCTCGGGCACCTCGGCGGGCACGCCCAGGGCCTGCCGGTAGCGGGCCCACAGGGAGCGGTAGAAGGCGTCCATCTGGTTGCCGCCGTCGTTCACATAGTACTCGCGGTGGACGGCGTACCCGGCGGCGGAGAGGACGTTGGCCAATGAGCTCCCCAGGACGGCGCCGCGGCCGTGGCCCACGTGGATGGGGCCGGTGGGGTTGACGCTGACGAACTCCACCTGGACGCGCTCGCCCTTTCCGATGTCGATCTCTCCGAAGCGAGAGCCCTGGGCGATGATGGAGTCCACCTGGCGGCGGAGCCAGGAGGGCGCCAGGCTGAAGTTGATGAATCCGGGAGCGGCGAACTCCACGCGCGCGAACTCTTCCCGAGGAGGAATGAGAGGGACGAGGGCCTCGCCGAGGGCGAGGGGGCTCATCCGGGCGGTGCGGGCCAGCTTGAGGGGCAGGCTGGAGGCGTAGTCGCCGTGGGCGGCGTTCTGGGCCTGCTCCACCTCGGGATCGGGCAGGGAGACGGGGGGAAGCAGGCCCCGGTCCTGGGCTTTCTTCAGGGCCTCCCGGAGCAGGTCGGTGACGAGGTCTTTGATGGTCATGACGAGCCTAGTATGCCATCGGGGTGGTTGTGCGTGCCAGTGTGAGCCCGAACATGACAGCCTGTCGCAGGGCGTCAGGCTTCTATGCTGCCCGGCAGGGGTGCCTCCGAGGCCTTCTCCCAGAAGCGGGCCATCTCCTCTCGCAGGGCGCGGTGCGGAGGTTGCTCCAAGAGTGGGTCGTCCTGGAACAGCCTCTTCGCCTCCTCGCGCACCGTCTCCAGGAGAGGGAGGTCGGAGAGGCGGGCCATCTTCAGCTCCAGGACGCCGCTCTGTCGCGTCCCGAAGAACTCGCCGGGGCCCCGCAAACGCAGGTCGGCCTCGGCGAGCTGGAAGCCGTCCTGGGTGGACTCCATGAGGGTCAGGCGCTCCTGGGCCTGCGGCGAGGCCGACTCGCTGAGGAGGATGCAGTAGCTGGGGTGCTGGCCCCGGCCGACGCGCCCTCGGTACTGGTGGAGTTGGGACAGGCCGAATCGCTCGGCCCCTTCCACCAGCATGACCGTGGCATTGGGGACGTCGATCCCTACCTCGACCACGGGCGTGGAGACAAGGACGTCCAGCTCTCCTCTGCGAAAGCGCTCCATGGTGTTTTCCTTCTCGCGGGCGGCCATGCGGCCGTGCAGGAGCCCCACTCGGAGGTCGGGGAAGACCTCGCGGGAGAGGCGCTCGTATTCGACGACGGCGGCCTTCGCCTCCAGGAGCTCCGACTCCTCGACAAGAGGGCAGATGACGAAGGCCTGCCGGCCCTCTTGGACCTGCTGGCGGATGAACCGGTAGGCGGAGTCTCTTCGGGCGGGGTCGAGGGCCCGGGTGCGAATGGTCTGCCGCCCGGGAGGCAGTTCGTCGATGATGGAGACGTCCAGGTCGCCGTAGAGGGTGAGGGCAAGGGTGCGGGGGATGGGGGTGGCGGTCATGACGAGCAGATGAGGAGCGTTGCCCTTCCGGCGGAGGGCGGCCCGCTGCTCCACGCCGAAGCGATGCTGCTCGTCCACGACGATGAGCCCTAAACGGGCGAACTCCACCTCTTGCTGGATGACGGCGTGAGTGCCGATGACCATGTCCACCTGATCGCCCGCTACCAGCTTCCGCAGGTCCTCCTTGGTGCCCCGGGAGGAGCTGCCCACCAGGAGGGCCACGCGCATGGGGCGGCCCGGCAGGAGGCCGGAGAAGCCCCGGTAAGGCCCGCCCTCATCCGACCGCGTTCCCTGACTGAAGAGAGAGGTGACGGTCTTGAAGTGCTGCTCGGCCAGAATCTCGGTGGGGGCCATGAGGGCACCCTGGTGGCCCTGGGCGATGGCCATGAGCAGGGCGGCGGCGGCCACCACCGTCTTGCCGCTCCCCACCTCTCCCTGAAGGAGGCGGCTCATGGGTTTAGCGGAGGCCATGTCCTCCAGGATCTCGTCCAAAGCGCGGTGCTGGGCGCCCGTAAGGGCGAAGGGGAGGCTGGCGAGGAGCCTGTGAAGGAGGGCGGTGTTGGTGGGGATGGGAGTGCCGTTCTGCTCCTCCTTCCACTCCCTGCGACGGGCAAGGACGCCTAGCTGGAGCAGGAAGAGCTCGTCGAAGGCCAGTCGGCGACGCGCGGCGTCCCGTGCCTCGGCGCTGGGCGGGAGGTGCATCTGCCGGACGGCCTGGACGAGAGGAACGAGGCCGGCGCGCCCGCGCACCTCTAGCGGGAGGGGATCCGACAGGAGGTGGACGGTGCGTTCCACAGCCTGCCGGGCGTACCGGCGCATGGTGCGCTGCGTGACGCCCTCGGTGAGGGGATAGATGGGGACCAGGCTGTGAAGGTGAGAATCGTCGTCTGCCTCCAGGGCCTCGTGGTCCTCCACGTTGAACTGGTTGCGGCCACGGAAGAGGCTGGGCCGGCCCGTGAGGAGCAGGCGGGCTCCCGTCTTGAGGAGCTTGGCGACGTAGGGGCGTCTGAACCAAACGGCGTGGATGAACCCTGAGGGATCGCTCACCCAGGCCTCGGTCGCCTGGAGGCGCCCCTGGCGCCCAAAGCGGCTGCTCTTGGCCTCCTGTACGGTGACGACGATAGCCTGCTCTTCGCCTTCCCGCAGCTCGGCGATGGGGACGATGGTCAGGTGGCGCCGAGGGAAGGCATAGAGGAGGTCGCGGTAGGTGCCGATTCCCATGCGGGCCAGCTTGGCCTTCAGGGCCGGTCCGACCGGGAGAGGCGACGCAAGGCCGACGGCGGCTGGGCTCTTTAGGGGAGAGGCCTTGGATGGTGCCTTGGCCTGGCGTGAGCCGTCTGATGACCGCACCTTCGCGGCTTTTTGAGCTTCTCCGACTGTCATTTTGTGGGCTACGGTCAGATGGACAATGAGAGCGTCGAGTAAGTTTGTTTTGTAGGGACAAAGAGGGCAATCGAACTGCTGGGCAGAGGCGGCTCCTTTCGCGTTTCGACGTAGCGAAGCCGCCCTGGCGCGGAGCACCGAGGCAGGCGAAGTCGCCGGTGGCGCCTCTTCCGAGAGCAGAGAAGATTTCGGAGTCGGAGTGGATGGGTTCCCGGAGAGGCGAGCGAGGGCATCCTGAACCCAGTTACGACGGGACTCGGGAGACATGTCGCCATAGCGGGGAATATGGACCTGAGCGGCGGCCAGGGCCAGTCGCACCTGCGGGTCCTCCACCCACCTTTCCAGGAAAGCGTCCAGCCCGCCGATGACGACGGCATTGGTGTGGCCTCGGACCTGTTCGAGCTGGAGGACTTTCCGCACCGCCTCTAGCTTGCGCTCCAGCCGCTGCTCTGGCGAGACGTCGGGCTCGGTCACGTTGCCTGCTCCCTATCTCATAGAGGCAGCTGCCTCACCTGGCACCCTCCTTGCGGAGCACGGCCGCCCCAAGAAGCCCTGGTCCGGCGTAGGTTCCGATGACCGGCCCCACCTGGACGATGGAGACGGAGGGCAGGTTCAGGCCTTCCTGGAGCCGTCGCGCCATGGTCGAGGCGGGGTCCGGCTCCGTGGTGTAGGCGACGACAGCCTCCTCGGCAGGAGCTTGCTCCAAGGAGAGCTCCGCGAGTCTCTCGAAGGCCTTGGTGGAGGTCCGAACACGCGCCAAGGGCTCCACGACGCCGTCGCGGATTTCCAGGATGGGTTTCAAGTTCAGCAGGCCGCCGAGGAAGGCCTGGGCACGGCCGATGCGCCCCCCTCGGGCGAGGTACTCCAGGGTCTGGACGACGAAGAAGGTCCGCATGCGAGGAAGTGCTCCTTGAAGCCAGGCGACGAGGTCCGTGAGGCTCGTCCCCGCCCGGGCCATGCGCGCCGCCCGGAGGATGAGGAGACCGAGAGCCATGGAGACCTGGCCCGTGTCCACCACTTCGATAGTGGGACTCTTCCTCTTGGCTCCGACGGCCTCGTCCAGAAGCTGCTGGCGGCCCAAGAGGGCGGAGTTGTGGGTGCCGCTCAGCTTGGAGGAGAGGTGGATGGAGAGGACCTCCGCCCCGTTGGTGACCAGGGGACGGTAGGCTTCGGCGAAGTCTCCCGCCGAAGGTTGGGATGTGCGCGGGAGGACTGCTCCTGTGGTGAGGCGTAGGTAGAACTCCTCGGCGGAGATCTCCAGCCCCTCTTTGTAGGCCTGCTGGCCGAAGTGAACGGTGAGGGGCACGACGGTGACGCCAAACTCGGCCGCGGTCCGAGGGGGGATGTCCGCGGTGCTGTCGGTGACGATGTGGACGGCCAAGTGATTACTCCAGGGAGAGAATGTAGGGATAATGGGGCTGGCCCCCGGCCGCCACCTCCACCTCCAGGCCTGCGTGGGCGGCACGCAAGGCTTGCGCCGTCTCCTCTGCCTGCTCGGGCGAGACTCCCTCTCCGAAGTAGAGGGTGAGAAGGGAGCCGTTGTCGACTCCCAAAAGGTCAGGCAGCTCCGCCATGACCTCCTCTAATCGTTTGCGCGCCAGGACGAGCTTCCCGTCCACCAGGGCGATGACATCTCCCGCCTCGACTTCAACTCCGCCCAGACGGGTGCTGCGCACCGCGTAGGTCACCTCCGCCGTGCGGACGCCCGCGATCGCTTCCTCCATCGCCTTCAGGTTGTCCGGGGCCCCGCGCTCCGCGTTGAAAGCGACGAGGGCGGCGATGCCCTGGGGGAGGGAGACGGTCGAGAGGACATGGATGGCTTTGCCGGTCACGGACTGGGCCTGGCGTGCGGTGGGGACGATGTTCTTGTTGTTGGGGAGGACGATGACCTCTGGCGCCGGGATGGCCTCCACGGCGTTCAGGATGTCCTCGGTGCTGGGGTTCATGGTCTGGCCGCCCCAGACGACGGCGCTTGCTCCCAGGCTGCGCATGAGCTTGGCGAACCCGCTCCCGGGCGCGACGGCGACGGCGCCGCAGCGGAGGGTCGCCCCCCGTCCCGTATGGGTGGCCAGGAACTGCTGGTGCTGGAGGTTCATGTCGCGGACGGAGACCTGCTCCACCTCCCCGACGCTCCGGGCGTAAGCCAGCACGGCCTCGGGTTCCTGGGCATGCAGGTGAACACGGACGAGCTTGTCATCGCCGACGATGGACTCGGACTCGCCGAAGCGGGCCATCTCCTGTCGGAGACGGTCGGCGGAGAGGGCTGGACCTGTCAGGACGAACTCGGTGCAGAAACCGAGAGCCGTTTCTCTCTGAGACGTGAACCAGGAGGCGGCGATGCGCGGCTTTTCAGCGGTAGGCGGCGGGGCCTCCAGCTCCTCGCCCCGGAGAAAGGCCAGGGCCCCCTGGAGGAGTAGGTAGAGCCCCTCTCCTCCGGCATCCACCACGCCAGCCTCCTTCAAGACGGGGAGGAGATCCGGCGTCTTCTGAACGGCGGTCTTTGCCTCCAGGACGGCCTCTGCCAGGATAGCGACAAGGTCGGCGTCGGGGTGTTCGGCGCGGGCTACGGCTCCCTGGGCCGCGGCCCGGCCCACCGTAAGGATGGTCCCCTCGACGGGGTTGCTCATAGCCTTGTAGGAGGCCTCGGAGGCCGCCTGGAGGGCCTGGGCGAGGTCCGGGGCGGTGACACGCTGCTTGCCCTTGAGGCCAGTCGCCAGCCCGCCGATGTACTGGGAGAGAATCACGCCGCTGTTGCCGCGGGCGCCCATCAAGGCGCCGTGGGCCATGCTCCGCGCGACGGCGTCGGCGTCAGCCTCGGCGAAGGCGGACGTCTCCCGGAGGGCAGCGTGGAGGGTGAGGACCATGTTGGTCCCGGTATCGCCGTCCGGGACGGGATAGACGTTGAGAGCGTTGACACTCTCCGCGTTGGCCTCCAGCCAGCGGGTGGCGACGGAAAACATTCGCAGCCAGTCTTGCCCGGTGCAGGAGGAGGTGGGGCCGCGGCGCTCTCTCATTTTCCTTGGCTTCTTTGCCAGGCCAGCCCTTTTCCCATATACTGAGTGTCTGTATTCTACCGAGAGCATAACGTCCCTGTAAAGGCGGTGGGCGATGGCGATGTGCGAGGTGTGTGGCAAGACCAAGCAATGGGGCCACAACGTGAGCCACTCCAACCGGAAGACACCACGAACGTGGAAGCCCAACGTTCACAAGGTCTCCGTCTACGAGAACGGCCGGAGGCGGCGGGTCGTCATGTGCACCCGCTGTTTGCGTACCAAGGCCAAGGCGACCGCGTAGCTGCTTCTGCTTCGGTCTAGCGCTCCAGCGCTATCACGCTCTCCCTGATCCTCTTCATCCGCTCCGCTACGCTCTCCTTTCGCCCGTAGACGGCGGAGCCCGCCACCAGGACGCGGGCCCCCGCTCGTACCGCCGCCGCCGCCGTCTGCTCGCTGATGCCTCCGTCCACTTCCAGCTCCGTCGCAAGGCCCCTCTCGTCCAGAAGAGACCGGAGCCTGGCGATCTTGGGCTCCATGCTGGCGATGTATTTCTGGCCGCCGAAGCCCGGGTTCACCGTCATCACCAGGGCCAGGTCCAGGTCGGCCAGGACAGGCTCCAGCAGCGCCACGGGCGAGCCCGGGTTCAGGGCGGCGCCTGCCCGAACACCTCGCTCCTTGATGGCGGAGAGAGTCCGGTGGAGGTGGGTGCAGGCCTCGACATGGACCGTGATAATGTCGGCCCCGGCGGCGGCGAACTCCTCC
>JACQUM010000065.1 GCA_016210295.1 Chloroflexota bacterium
AGATACTACCGTGGACGCAGGGCTTCTTCGCGAGAACGCAGGCGTCGTTGACCAGGTAGCGGGTGGGGAAATTATCGGAGCCGTCCACGATGACGTCGTAGTCCTCAATGATGTCCATGATGTTCTCGGAGCTCAGGTGCAGCCTGTGCTTGACCACCCGCACGTCCGGGTTGATCTCGTGAAGACGGTCGGCGGCGGAGTCTACCTTGGGACGGCCCACGTCGCGGTCGCTGTGGAGGATCTGGCGATGAAGGTTGGTGATGTCGACGACGTCGAAGTCGACGATCCCAAGCGTCCCAACTCCCGCCGCGGCGAGGTAGATCGCGGTGGGAGAGCCCAGGCCCCCCGCGCCGATGAGAAGGACACGGGACTCCAGCAGCTTGCGCTGCCCCGTGCTCCCGATCTGGGGCATGATGATGTGCCTGCTGTACCTCTGCACCTGTTGAGGCGTAAACGTCCTGACGCTGACGGCCATGGGTGGTAACCTCCTGCGCTAGCCCTGCGGCGTGGGCGAGAAGAAAAACGGTCCGCAAGACCTAGGTATTATAGCCACGAAGCGGCGGCTCGGCAACGGGGGAGCCGTCGTCGCCTGCTCGACTAATCCCCGGCGGGACGAAGGCGCCCAGGAGAGGGACGGGGGCCACCGTCTGGGCGAATCGGCGGGCGAGGGCGAGGAAGACGCGCAGGGGTGCAGGCAACGTGGCCTCTAGACGAAACGGGTTCTCTGACTCCGCCTGGCTGTCCTCCGCTAGGGCGTCGGAGTAGAGGCAATGCATGGCGGGGATGAGCAGCGGGCGGATAAGTTGGAGCAGGAAGATGATTCCAAGGCCCCACGTCTGGCTGAATACGGGCCAGAGTTCCTGTAACCTGGCCTCCGCGAGAAGGACGAGGAGAAGGCCTGCCAGTCCCCCCGCCAGGAGACCGGGCAGGGAGGCTGTCACGACGACGGCCAGCGTCCGCCAGAACCGTCTGCCTCTGCTCAGCCGCCAGGCGTACAAGAAAGCCAGCGTGCCTGGGAGACGGGAGTGGATGGCTAGGTACGGCGCCAGCGAGGTGCGGGTGTGGATGTACAGCGCCGAGGCCCCGATGACGGCGCCCCAGGTGGCGATCCCCGCCGAGGCGTAGGGCTCCGGGAGGGAGTAGGTCTCCGTTTGCCAGCGCGCCAAGATGATCATGCCCTCCACGGGGATCCAGAAGATGATGGTGGAGTGAGCGTTGGTCCACAGGTACCGCACGATCCACGGCCGGGAGGCCAGGACGGCCTGGAACACGGAAACGGGCCGCCGGTGAAAGCTGGCCTCCACCGCCAGCATGAGGACGACGGGTGCGATGGAGATGCCGAGGAAACCAAGAGGAGCGGCGAGGAGCCGCGCGCGCGGGTCGTCCGGCGGAAAGGCGAGCGCGACGGCCAGGGCAACGAGGACTGGAAGAGTGAAGAGGGCGGTGATGGCCATGCAGGGCCAGAAGCCGCGGCGGAGCACGTCGAGACCGCGAGAGACGTATGCAGTGGCGGCCCGCCAGATAAGGACGGGGACGGGGCGGGAGAGAGCGGTGTGACTAATTCGTGGGGGAGATACAGATAGAGGCGTAGATTCTCTCCTTAGTTCCAATACCAGAGGCTGCTTCTGTTTATAGCTGCTCTCTGCGCGTTGTGCAAGCGAAGGGTGAGTGTAGAGCGGGATCCCCTCTGCCGGGGGTACGGGGGCGTCCCCCTACCTCGGCTTGCAAGGTATATTGACAGCCCTCGTGGCTCGACATAGCATGATACCGCACCGGATATCAGTTCGCACTAAGCCGAGAGAAACAGGAGGTGCCCCATGGCGTCGGCTAATCTGATTCGGCCCATCTTGGCTTTCGGTCTCTGGCTCGTTCTCCTGGTCGTCTCCTGCGCCCCGGCTGCGGAGCCGACAGCCGCGCCCACCAGCGCACCGCCTCCCACCTCCGCCCCTGTGGTTGCCACGCCACGCCCGCCCACTCCCACACCTACCCCAGCGGCAGGGCAGCCTCGGCGCGGCGGCACCCTTGTCGGCAGCGGCGGCGCCTTCGGCTTCGCCTCCTGGGAGGAGTGCTGCTCCACCTATGGCAAGATGATGAACGACTCCGTCCTCGAGTACATTCCCTCTAACAAGTTCGTCGGCGGCGACGAGGATATCCGTGGCCGCATGGCCTACGAGTGGTCTGCCAGCAAGGACGGTCTCTCCTGGACCTTCAAGCTGGAGCCCAACATGAAGGCCCCCCTTCCGGCCAAGGTAGGTGGCGGCTTCGAGGCCGTGGACTGCGAGGACGTCGCCTGGTCCATCATGACCATCAAGACCGGCGAGGGCCTCCGCCGCTCCATGCGCGGCCGCACCTTCGCTCCGGTCACCACGGTGGACTGCCCCGACCCCCTGACGGCGGTCGTCCACACCAAGACCCCCTATGGCGCCCTTCCCGGCATGCTCGCCGTTTCCACCAACGTCATCATCCCCAAGGGCTACTGGCAGAACAGGCTCAAGGAGCTCCCCACCTGGGTGGTCGGCTCCGGCCCCTGGATGCTCCAGACCTTCATAGCCGGGGAGATCGCCATCGCCTCTCCCAACCCCTCCTACCACCGCTTGGCGCCCGACGGGAAGCCCTACCCCTACCTCGCCCAAGTCCAGTTCCGCGACATCAGCCAAGATGCCTGCGGCTCTGCTCTGCGCACCGGCCGCATCCACGTCTGCGGCGAGGGCTCCTTCGAGTTCCGCCGGGGCGGCGACACCCTTTTTAAAGAAGCGCCACACCTCACCTATCGCGGCCCCTTCCGCGTCGAGGACAACCCCGAGTGGGGCTCCAAGGGCTTCCTGGGCAACGTCGCTTTCTTCGTTCAGGGCCACTTCGGCAAGTCCCCCTGGAACAACGTCAAGCTCCAGGAGGCGCTTTCCCTGGCCCTGGACCGTAAGACCCTCTGTACCGTGGGCCTGGCCAACTGGTGCCAGCCTGGGGCCTTCGTCTTCGTCATGGGCACCCCCTGGAACCTCCCCCGCAGCGAAGTCGAGAGCTATCCCGGCTACAACATCAACACCATCGAGCAGAACGTCGCCAAAGCCCGCCAGATCCTGACCGAGCAAGGGTGGGCCCTCTACCCGGACTCCAAGGCCCCTTCCATCGACATGCCTGCCTGGTATGACTCGGGCAACTACGTCGGCGTGCCGCTTGTCGGAATGCTGCGAGCGGCGGGGTTCAACGTCAACTTCTATGTCCCCGAGAACCAGCGCATCCTGGCCCAGGTCGTCGCCGGCGAGTTCGACGTCGTTGTCTGGAACCAGCTCGTCGTCCAACCCGACGCCAACCAGGTCTGCTTCGAGCACTACTACACCGGCTCCGACCGCAACTACGGCCGCTACTCCAGCGCCAAGGCCGACGACCTCTGCGACAAGATAGGCCAGGAGCTGGACCGCACCAAGCGCATCGCCCTCGCCCATCAGTTCCACAAGCTCGTCCTGGACGACCACGCTCGCGCAACCTATCTGTGGCTCGGCGGCGCCCTAGCCTACAGCCCCGACCTTCGTGGCCTTGAGATCTCCTCCAACTACGGGAGCCCCGTGGCTCGCATGGAGAACTGGTGGCTGACCAAGTAACTCCCTCCTAACGAGTTCACAGGGTCCAGGGGGCTGTCCCGTATCCCGGGACAGCCCCCTGGTTTTCAATTCAGCCCAACGGAGAACCCGCTCACCCTGAGCACATCGAAGGGCGAGCGGCCAAACCACTGTTCGCCTCCTGACCCTCTCACCCTCGGCATCCGAGGTATTGACAAACCAGCGCGCTGACCAGATGCTGCTTCGGGTATGAAAACACTTTCACAAGAGGACTGATAGGAGGTCTCTATGG
>JACQUM010000070.1 GCA_016210295.1 Chloroflexota bacterium
CCCTGGAGGAGATCGCCCGGAATCCCAGGAGCCGCAGCGCTCGGATGCGAATCGCCGAGCGTCTCTAAGGCGGCTGATAGAAGCTTGCAGAAGGAAGGAGAAGATGAGGCCGTTCATGGATCGGAGACGAGGAAGAGCGCGGGGACATCCCGTTTCTCTCCTGCCATTCAGACTGGAGGCCCGGAGGGTGGAGGACTCTCAGACTGCTGTCTTGCCCGCCAGTGGTCAAAGCAAAATTAGTTCGCTGAGCCCCTCCCTCGCTCGAGAGTCTTGCCTTCCCCTCCAGTCTCAATGGGTGGAGCGGACGAGGACGCCCGACATGGTGGTTTTCCGAGAAAGGAAGCAAAGCAGAGCGGGAGGAGGTGCTCTATGGTGATGAATCGCGAGGTCGTCGGGATCGACGTCGGCACGACGAAGACGTGCACCCTGGTGGCGCGCCCGGGATCCCAGGGCTCCCTGGAGCTTCTGGGCTGCGGCGTGGTCCCCTCCGATGGATTGGAGAAGGGGACCATCGTCGACCTGCACCGCGCCGCGGAGGCTGTGCGCGCTTCCATCCGCGAGGCGGAGAAGAGCGCTGGTCTCTCCATCTCTTCGGCGGTCGTGGGTGTGACCGGAGGGAACGTCATGGCCATATCGCGACAGGGGAGCGTCGAGCTTCGTGGCGCGAACCGAACGGTCAGGCCGGACGATGTGGCCACCGCAGTCCGAAGGTCTACCGTGGGAGTCGTCAACGGGCAGCAACGCATTCTCCATGTGCTGCCTACCTCCTACGCCCTGGATGGCCGCTGGGCCTCCTACGACCCTGTTGGGCTGCGCGGGGAGCAACTGGAGGTCGAGACCCAGGTCGTTGCCGGGGAGGTCCATTCCATCCAGAACCTGACCGCCGCCGTGGAGCGGGCGGGCGTCCGAGTGAAGGAGCTCGTCCTGGAGCCCATCGCCAGCGGGCTTGCCGTCCTCACGCCCTCTGAGAAGACCGATGGCGTTCTGGTGGCCGACATCGGCGGGGGGACCACGAACCTGGCCATGTTCCTGGGGAACCGCGTCACCTTCGTCTCCGTCCTACCCATCGGCGGAAACCAGTTCACCAACGACATCGCCATGGGCTTCACCATGCCTCACGTGACCGCCGAGCGGATCAAAGTCACCCAGGGGCGAGCCGTGGCGGGCAGCTATCAGGAGATGCTGGAGGTTCCCGGCATCGGGGGGAGCGCCCCTCGGACGGTCCCTCATTGGGAGCTGGTCCGAATTCTCCGTGAGCGGGTCGAGGAGGTGCTCCATCTTGTTGGAGCCCGGCTCAAGCAGGCCGGCTGGATCCACCTCCCCGCCTCGGGCGTCGTCTTCACCGGCGGAGCGGCCAAGATGCCCGGTTTTGACCAGCTCGCGGCCCAAATCCTCGATGCCCCCGTGCGGATCGGCCGACCAAACGGGATCTACGACGTTCCCGACGAACTGCGCGATCCGGCCTTCGCGACGTGCATGGGGCTGCTCCTCTGGCGAGACAACCATATGAACGGGACGTACCTTCCCCATGACCAGGACAATCTATTGGCTGACGTCACTCAGAGAGTCCGGAGTCTGCTGTCCGGTGTGCTGCATGGAAAGAACTAGAGCGGCGGCACCTTATTGCCCGTAAAGACACGAGAGGAAAAAACAGGAAAGGAGCGGCTCGATGGCGGTCATGAACGAAATCGACAGTTTGGCGAAGATCAAGGTGATCGGTGTGGGAGGTGGCGGCTGCAACGCCGTCTCCCGTATGGTCCGGGAGCAGATCTACGGCGTCGAGTTCATCGCGATGAACACAGACGCCCAGGCGCTCATGCGGGCGGAGGCGCCTGCCCGCATCCGGCTGGGGGACCAGCTCACCAAGGGACTAGGCGCGGGCGGCGACCCTGAGCTGGGGCGACGAGCGGCGGAGGAGAGCAGGGAAGAGATCGCCGAGGCGGTGAGTGGTGCGGACATGGTCTTCATCGCCGCAGGCATGGGCGGCGGCACCGGCACTGGTGCGGCGCCCGTGGTCGCTCAGATCGCCAAGGAGACCGGCGCTCTCACCATCGCCTTCGTGACCAAGCCCTTCAGCTTCGAGGGGGCCCAGCGCAGGAAGAAGGCGGACGATGGCTCGGGTCGTCTCAAGGACCATGTGGATACCCTCATCGTCATTCCCAACGACCGCCTTCTTGACGTGAGTCAGAAGACGACCTCTTGGCAGGACGCCTTCCGCATGGCCGACGAGGTCCTCCACCAGGGCATCCAGGCCGTCGCCGAGCTGGTGACCGTCCCCGGGGAGATCAACCTGGACTTCGCCGACGTGAAGGCGATCATGAAGGACAGCGGCCAGGCTCTCATGTGCATCGGGCGGGCCCGGGGTGAGAGCCGGTGCGTGGAGGCGGCCCGGATGGCCATCTCCAACCCACTCTTGGAGATGGACATGACGGGAGCACGCGGCGTCCTGTTCAACGTCACAGCCGGGAAAGACCTGCCCCTTTCCGAGGTCCAGGCAGCCGCCGATATCATCGCGAGGGCGGCGGACCCCGAGGCAAACATCATCTTCGGCATGTCGGCAGACCCGAAGATGGAGAACGAGGTCAAGATCACCGTCATCGCTACCGGCTTCGAGCCGCAGGGAGGCGCCTCCTACGACGCCAACGTGGACAAAATCCTCGCTTCGGCCCTGAGCGAGACGGAGTTGGACATCCCGCCCTTCCTGCGGAAGCAAGCCGCCCGGAGGAACGCCCGCCTCTTCTAAAGGACAACTCCACAAATTTCCTTTCCCCCCCATCCCCATCCCCTGGACCCAGGGCCGAGAAGGTCGAACCCCCCCTCCCCTCTCGGCCCTGGGTCTTTTTTCTCAAAGCATTCTCTTCACCACCGCTAACTTCTGAGGCCCTTGAGCGTTTCTCCTCTCAGAGGGCCTCGAGAAGGCCGCAGAACAAAAACCCCACAGGAGGAGGTGGAGGATGGGCATAGGGAGAATCCTTCGGGGAATCATTGCCCTTGGCATGGTGGCTGCCCTCGTCGGCGGGACCATCCTGACGGTCACCGCCGCCAGCGAGAGGGGGCTTCTCCAAGGACCAAGCCAGGCTGACTCGCCTGCGGCCCAAGAGGAGCCAGAGGGCCAGTTCGCCTGGCAGGGCGTTGTTGTGAAGAGCAACTTGGAGGGTGAGCACCTGGAGCTCCACGGGCCGTGTGGACAGTGGGTGCTCCTACCCGTGACCGATGGAGTTGGGGCAACGCTCGCTGGGCTGGTTGGGAAGAAAACGGTGGTCGTCGGCACCGTCTTCGAGGGGGCGACAACCTATCAGAGGCACGCTGTCACCGTGGCGGCGGTCCTGGAGCCCGGCGCCGCTCTTCCCGAGGGCGTCAAGCAGAGCCCGAGCTGCCATGACAATAAGCATCCTTTGCCGAAGCCAGAGCGGCAGAGGATGGGCCCGGCGCCTTTCGACCTTCTCGGCATCTTGCAACGCTTGGGCTTGCAAGGCTTGGAAGGTATCTCGGCGGAGCAGAGGTTCGAGCACATCCTCGGCGCCCAGTTCCGTCTCCTGGACAAGGACGGCAACGCGATCGTCACGGAGGCGGTGCCAGGGGTGGTTGTCTCCGTGAGCGGGCAGAGCCTGACGATCGACCCGAACGGCCCGGCGACGGCGACGAGCTACGCCGTTCCGGCGGACGCCCGGTTGCTCCGCCCCGGGGGCGGCACACTGGCGGACCTCAAGCAGGGCGACAAGGTCATCGTGGTGCTGCAGAACAGCAAACCGGTGGTGGTCATCGCGTCTATGCAGGTGACTATCTGGCCACAGATGGGGCCGAGACCTCCCATGGCCCGGGGGCATGGGGAAATGAAGCCGAGACAGGAGATGCCGCGTGGGCACTCACAGCACATGAACGACGACTCAGCCGGGGCTGGCCCCGTGTGGAGCGGTAGCGGAGGGGTGGAGGTCTAAATAGGGGGTCCCGGTTTTCCTCCCTTTATTGGTGGACGGCCCCGAGCACGCTCGGGGCCGTCCACCTTTTGATGAACATTGTCAAGCGGAGACGATGGTCTGGAGGGCAGGGAAGAGTTGCGCTACTTTTGAAGGGAGCCAACCGAAGCTATAAAATTCGGCTGCTTCGGTACCGGGTGGGTGCGTCGAGCTAGCGCGGGCCGCGGGCCTCGCCCAGGCGCATCCGGATGTCTCGAACGGCGGCGATGCGCGCCTCGGCCAGTCGGTCGGCGGCCCGAGAGGTGGGTGTCTTCTCTTGCTTGGAGGTCGCGATGACCTGGGCCATGGTGGCGTAGATCTCCGCCGTCTTGCGCAGGGCGGCCTCCCGGCTGTAGGGGCGCCCGATCTCGAAAGAGAGGTTGATCACCCCTCCGGCGTTGACGATGTAGTCCGGGGCGTAGAGGATTCCTCGCCGATGAAGCTCCTCCCCGTGGCGGTCTTCCAGAAGCTGGTTGTTGGCGCCCCCACAGACGACCTGGCAGCGAAGGAGAGGGATCGTCCTGTCGTTCAGGACGCCGCCCAGGGCGCAGGGGGCAAAGATGTCGGTCTCGACGCCGAAGATGTCGTCGGGTGCGACGGGCCTCACGCCGTGGGTCTCCGCCGCCCAGCGGACCCGCTCTTCGCTGATGTCTGTCCCGATGAGGCGCGCCTCCTCCTTCTTCAGGTGCTCGATGAGGTTGCTGGCCACCTTTCCCAGGCCCTGGAGGGCGACTGTCTTGCCGGAGAGGTCGTCCGTGCCCCACACCTCCTGGGCACAGGCCTTCATTGCCATGTACACGCCGTATCCCGTCACTACAGAGGGGTCGCCGCTGCCGCCCTCTTCGATGGGAAGGCCGGTGACGAACCTTGTCTCTTTCGCGATGTGCTGCATGTCGGAACTGGTGGTCCCCACGTCCTCGGTGGTGACGTAACGGCCTCCCAGGGCCTCCACCTGGCGCCCGAGGGCCCGGAAGAGCGCTTCACTCCTGTCCTTGCGAGGGTCGCCCAGGATGAGGGCCTTGCCGCCGCCCAGGTTGAGCCCCGCCGCCGCCGACTTGTAGGTCATGGCCCGGGACAGGCGGAGGACGTCCATGATGGCCGCCTCCTCCGTGGGGTGGGTCCACATCCGGCAGCCGCCGAGGGCGGGGCCCAGGGTGGTGTCGTGGATGGCGATGGCCCCTCGCAGTCCCGCGCTCTCGTCGGCGAAGAGGACGAGTTGCTCGTGGCCGTGCTTGGCCATGTACTCCAGGTAGTCGCTCACGTACCTCTTTCCTCCTAGTGTCCTGTCTCCGAAATACGCTCACGAATTGTCATTGCGAGGAGTCCCGCCTGGCGGAACGACGAAGCAATCTGGAGGTGGGCAGACCCCGCAGCGAGA
>JACQUM010000077.1 GCA_016210295.1 Chloroflexota bacterium
GGCCAGGAAGTTGTCCACGTCGGCGTCGCCGCCCAGGATGGACAGGGTCGCCGTCTGCTGGGTGAACGTGGGCGTCGACTCCGCCCACGCGTCCCCCACGGCGTAGAAAGCGGCCGTCGGCGCCGCGTTCTCCTGGTTGTAGGTCAGCCCGTTGCCCACGATCTCCACGAAAGGAACCACCTGAAGCACCGGGCTGTCCTTCACGATGGTCTCGATGACGCCCTTGAGCAGAACGTCGTTAGACAGCTTCGCCGCCTCCGCCAAAGTCAGGGCCATGCCCCACCTCCCCTCCGATGATTGTGCTGGTTCCCTCCCCGGCTGCCCTCATGCCCACCCCACATCCCATCAGACACATCCGAGGGCGACCGGAGAGAAGAACAAGCACGGGGGCAATGTAAAACATATGTTCTATCTTTGACAAGGGGAGCATGGCAGGGGCTTGACCCAAACGATGGAGGCGGCTATTCTGACACTGCTCTAAGACAGCGCAGATTACGAAGGAGACGAAGAATGCGCACGATAGGCCGAGTGGACTTCGAAGTAGGGCATTCGGGCCATATCCATCAGGACTTCCTTGATGCCGTGCCTGAAGACGGCGCGGTTGACTACGTGGAACTGGCCTCTCATCTAGACAAGCGCGCTATCGCGGAGGGAGTGCTTCCGCTCGATCAGGTGCTGGACAAGCTCGTTGACGCTGGCTACCTAGAGAAGAAGAGGGTCGGTGCGACTCTCTGGGTCCTTCGGCGCCGCTGGCTCTCCAGCGCCGAGGCCGCCGAGCGATTGGGTCTCTCTCAAAGAACGATCCAGGCCTGGCAACAGCAGGGCCGCCTGCAGACACGGCGCATCGGCAGCCGGCTGCGTTTTAGCGAGGTTGATATCGAGGCGCTTCGAGAGGGAGGCCTCAACGAAGCAGTCATCGCCGGGAACGCGGACCCCGTCCTGACGGAACTCTGGGACAACGATGCCGATGCCGCCTACGACAAGCTTTAGCCGTGGCGACGTTGTCCTGGTCAATTTCGTGTTCTCCAGCCAAGAAGGGGTCAAGAGGAGACCAGCCCTCCTTGTCAGCTCCGCCACGTACCACCAAGGGAGGCAGGAGGTCATTCTCGTCGCCATCACTAGCAATGTGCACCGTTTGTTGCCAGGTGACACGGCCCTTGTGGGCTGGCAGAAAGCAGGGCTTCTAAGGCCCTCCACGGTGACTGGAGTCCTCCGGACTGTCAAGACCACCGCCCTAGCCCGCAGGCTGGGAGCAGTGCCCTCCCCCGATCTTCGGGCAGTCGAAGCCAGCTTGCGCCTCGCCCTTGCCCTCTAGGCTGTCTTGAGCGAAACCGAAAAGGATGTGCCCCCATTCGCGCTAGTTAAAACTCCCCTCTCCCCGAGGGAGAGGGGGACTGAAGGGGTGGGGCTTTTCGGGATGGCCCCCAGGAAACTGCGGGACGGGAAGCCCAGCCCCTCCGCATCTCTGATACGGAGGGCTTCGTGAAGCCATCCTACCTCTCCACGCCTTCCCCTCGCGGGTGCCGAGCATAACAAAAAATTCGCGAAAAATCACCCACAAGGTGGACACCACACCCTCTTGACAAACGGCGCCGTCTCCGCTCTAATGCTCTCAAAGCCGTGGACACGCGGCAAATAACCAGAAGGAGGCGCATATGGCTACGATACACAAGACCGATCTGGCGGGGACGGTGGCCGCCAGCCTCAAGACCACCCGCGCCCAGGGCCGTGAAGCCCTCAACGCGGTGGTGGCGAGTATCCAGAGGGCCCTCGCCGGCGGAAACCGGGTCGTCCTCACCGGCTTTGGGACCTTCGAGGTCCGCCAAATCCGGGCCCGCCAGGTCCGCCCTATCCGCGGCGCCAAGGCCGGCCAGCGCGTGACCGTCCCCGCTCACAAGCGCGTGGGCTTCACCGCTGGCGCCGACGTGACCTCTGCCGTCCAGCGGAGCCGCCGCTAGACCTCAACCGGACTCTTCCTCGTCTCCGGCCCGATCGGAAGAAGAAGCCCTCCGAGCCGAAGGGACGCTGCTCTATCCTCTCCGAGCACCCCGTGCACAGAGAGGAATAAGAAGGATGAGAGCTCTGGGTGGGTTCAGAGCTCCGAGAGGCGGAGCTCTGGCAGAGGACGTGTCCCCACGACCCCCTTAATCAAGGCTCCCCCTCCCTCGTTTGCGGGGGAGGGGGAGCCAGGCCTGTCCCTGAGCCTGTTGAAAGGGAGTGAGGGTCTTCGAGACGCCCTCTACCCTGCCTCAGCGACCGGCGCCGGGTTCACGAGCCCGCCCGCCACGGAGTACGGCATCAGCTGCACCAGTTCGTCCACCGTCCACCGGCCGTGCTTGGTGATGCTCCGCACCACCCGCCGCGGGCTTTCGATGGAGAACTGCCACCCGGATATGCCTATGGCCATGCCGCTGATGTGCGATGCCTCGTCGGTGCAGAGGAAAGCCACCTTGTTCCCGTTGTTCGCCGCGTCGCCCGCCTCCTCGGGCTGAGGCACGCCCGCGCCCACTCCCAGGGCCCCTACGGCTCCTCCATTGATGATCCCCCGTCCTGACCGCGTCGCCGCCGTCCCTGCAGGCACCCCGAGAAGGCTCGTCATCCGGGTCCGCCCGCCCGGCAGGAGGGCGTTGCACGTGATCCCGTAGGGCCCCAGCTCCCGCGCCAGCGCCGCCAGCATGCCGACTTTGGCCCAGTGCGCCGCCCCGTAGTTCGCCTGGCCGGAGTTCCCCAGCCCCGACCCCGAGGATATCATGAGGACCCGTCCCCATCTCTTCGCAATCATGTGGGGCACCGCATGGCGCGCCAGGTTGAATCCCCCCTTCAACTGCACCGCCACCACCGCATCCCACTCCTCCTCCGTCATGTTGAACACCATGCGATCGCGCAGGATCCCCGCCACGTGCACGATGATGTCCGGCGGACCGAAGCTGTCCAGGGCCGTCTGCACCATGCTCCGCCCACTCTCGAACCGGGTACAGTCCCCATAGTTAGGGGCCGCGCGGCCTCCCTCGTCCTTGATCAGCTTCACCGTGTCGTCGGCGGGTCCCTGGGCCGCACCCGTGCCATCCAGGGCCCCCCCGAAGTCGTTGACGACCACCGCTGCCCCCTCCCGCGCCAGGCTCCGGGCGATCCCCTGGCCGATGCCCCGTCCCGA
>JACQUM010000071.1 GCA_016210295.1 Chloroflexota bacterium
AACATGGGGCGGGCGCTCGATTTCTACTCAGGAGTCTTTGGGCTGGAGATCTCCGAACGCACAGAGGAGGGAGCGGTCTATCTCCGCTGTGGGCCTGACCACCACTCGCACGTGCTCTATCCGCTTGGCCAGGGGCGGCCAGGTCTTGACCACGTGGCCTTTGAGGTTGCCGATCCAGAGGGGCTGGAGAGGGCCGCAAGTTTCCTTAAGGAGCAGGGGGTCCCTCTCTCGTCTGGACCAGGTCCTGGGGATGAACCAGGTGTTGCCCGCTCCCTTAAGGTTTTGGATCCCGATGGCAATCGCGTGGAACTCTATTGCGGGATAGAGCAGATTTCCCGACACGAGGCAAAAAGCATCATGCCCACTAAGATCGGGCATGCCCTGGTTAGGGTAAGCGACCTGGCAAAAGCGGAGCACTTTTACATCGACCTTCTCGGGCTCAAGGTCTCTGACCGCCTCCCTGGAGTGGCGACATGGCTACGCTGTAATCCTGACCATCATGGCTTTGCCCTGGCCCAGGGGAAAACCCCAGGTCTTCACCACACCATGTATGACATTAGGGATTTTGGAGAGATTGAGCGGGCAGCCGGCATCGTGAAGGAAAATAAGGTGCCCATCCTCTGGGGTCCCGGTCGTCACGAGGGGCCCGGCAGCGCGTACTTTTTGTACTTCTTCGATCCGGACAGAAACATCGTCGAGGTCGGCTGCAATATGGAGCAGATCTGGGATGAGAGCTACCAGGGGAGAGTGTGGGAGCCGGATGCTGCCCTGGGCGGCGCCTTCGCCGGTCCAGTTCCCAAAGAGTTTCTGGCCACGCTGACGGAATAACCTCTCTGATACCTTTACGGGCGAGCCGTTTCAGGGGCCGTGGGGATAAGGAGGAAGACTATGACTGCACCGGTAGCAGCCAAGTACAACGTTGGCGGTGTTCTTCTGGCACAACCTTTCAAGGTCCGGCGATTAGGGCACTTTGGTCTTTACATCGAGGACATGGCGAAGGCCCGCACCTTTTACAACGATCTTTTGGGATTCAGGGTGAGTGACACGGCGGAGAACATAGCGCGGCGCTTGCCGCCTGAGGCGCTGAAGGCGCTGGAAGGTGAGGCTGACCCAGCCCTCTTCTTATATCACGGCACTGACCACCACTCCTTTGCCCTCTTCAGCGAGCGGATGCGAAACTTAGCCGTGATGCGAGGGTGGCAGGTGCGCGGGCGCCAGACCACCGTCCAGCAGATCTCGTGGCAGATAGGTTCCTTAGCCGAAATGTTCAACGCCGTCCAATATTGCCAGGCACGGGAGATACCTATTCAACGTACAGGCCGCGACATGCCCGGCTCCAACTGGCACACCTACGTCTGGGACCCCGACGACCACATCAACGAGTTCTTCTACGGGATGGAGCAGGAGGGCTGGAACCGCCGGAGCAAGCCGTATGCTATGTACTACCGCGGTTTCACCGATGTGCCCAGCCTGCCCCAGATCTCGGAGGAGACGGAACTGAAGGAAGCGTTTGAGAAGGGCATCGACGTCACTGCGGGCTACTTATCGCAAGACACGCTGCCCCCCAAGTACGAGGTAGAGGGTGTGATCCTGCCGCGCCCCTTCAAGGTAACGAAGGTAGGCCCCGCGCATGTGTTTGTGAGCGATGTTGACCGGGCCGTGCGGTTTTACGCCGATGCTCTGGGATTCAAAGTGACGGAGGAGGTGCAGTACCAGGGCGAGAAGGCTGTCTACCTTCGCGCCGGCTCCGAGCACCACAGCCTTGGCCTCATCTCCGCGGGCCTAAAGGGGAGGCTGGGGTGCCGCCCGGACACCTCCCTCATGGCCTTTGGCCTGAAGGTGGCCACTTACCAGCAGCTCAAGGATGCCGTGGGCTTTTTGAAGGAAAGGGGAGTGGTCTTTAAGGAGATACCCCAGGAGCTACACCCCGGCATTGACTATGGCGCCTACGCCCGGGACCCAGAGGGGCACCTGTTCCTTCTGTACCACTATATGGAGCAGATAGGGTGGGACGGCCGCCCGCGGCCCGAGGAACAGCGGCGCAAGGTGGAGCCGGGGCAGTGGCCGGAGGCGCTAGAGCCTATGGTGGACACCTATGCGGACGCGCCGTTCATGGGACCCCTGGGATAGAGGGAGAGGCGGGCGGCCCTTCCGCAGAGGTATTGCTGCGCCGACGAACCTGCGCGTCTACTTCGAGATGCGGAAGCCCGACCCGGACATGGGAAAGGTGCATCGGCTCATGCGGCTGTACATCCGGGGCGTGGCGAGCCAGGCCGTTTTCCAGTTCACGATCATCTTTATCATGGCGAAGTTCGTCAGCGGGATGTGGCAGGGCTACGGACTGAGAGCAAGCAGCCGAACTGGAACGGCACTGAACGACGAGGAGCCGGGCGGCGAACGTGCGGCTGTTCCGGTTGGCGTCTGAGGTACTCAGGGCGATCGAGGCGGAGGTCTTCCACCCGGTGTCGGGTGGCAGCGAAAGGAGTGTCCGTCCCGGAGTAGGTGATCCTGACGAGATGCTACGGTCTGCGCTATTCTGCCGAGTGGTGGTAGCTAACAGTGTGGGACTTTTGCTGGCGCTGCGTACGAATCTGAAAGTTTCTGTAGCCTCCCACGGCGAGGGGAGAGGCCCATGACGAAAACGATTCGGACGACGTGTGTCATGGACTGCCAGGACGCTTGCGGTGTCCTGGTTCAGGTGGAGGACGGCCGGCCGACTCGTCTTCTCGGAGACCCCGACCACCCTTACACGCGAGGGTTTCTTTGCCACCGCATGAACCGCTTTCTTGACCGCTTTAACAGCCCGGACCGCATCACCCGTCCCCTGAAGAGGGAAAACGGCGCCTGGGTGCCCATCTCCTGGGACGAGGCGCTGGACCTCCTGGCCGACCGGCTGAACCGCCTGCGGGCGCACGGCCTGGTCGACGAGGCCGGCTACCCGCGGCTGGCCGCGACCTTCGGCTCGGGAGGGATCGCGCCGGCCTACCTCGGCACCTTCGCCGCCTTCCTGGCCGCCTGGGGCCCCGTGGACCAGGGCATCGGCTCAGGCCAGGGGGTGAAGTGCTACCACTCCGAGCACCTCTATGGGGAGTTCTGGCACCGCGCCTTCACCGTGGCCGCCGACATCCCGCGGTGCCGCTACGTGCTCTCCTTTGGGAACAACGGCGATGCCTCCGGCGGGGTCACGGGTGTTTGGCGCCACGCCGAGGCGCGCGCCCGCGGGCTCGAGTGGGTGCAGGTAGAGCCGCATCTCTCCATCACCGGCGCCACCGCGACGGAGTGGGTGCCGATCCGCCCCAAGACCGACGCCGCGGTCCTCTTCGCCGTCCTGCACGTCATCCTCCACGAGACCGACTGGCGCCGGACCTGTGACGTCTCCTTTCTGGAGAGCCGGACCAGCTCCGCCTATCTGGTGGGGCCCGGCGGCTACTACCTCCGCGACCCCGAGTCTGGGAAGCCGATGGTCTGGGATCTGGAGCGCGAGCGCGCCGTCCCGTTCGATGCACCGGAGGTGAAACGGCCGGCGCTCCTAGGGAGCTTCATCGCCGGCGGCGTCGAGATCGGTCCCGACGGCCTGCGCCGGAGCGTGGCGAACCATGCGCGGCCGGCCTTCGCGCTCCTCCTGGAGCACTTGGCGCCGTACACGCCCGAGTGGGCCGAATCCATTGCCGACGTCCCGTCCAGCAC
>JACQUM010000072.1 GCA_016210295.1 Chloroflexota bacterium
ACGCTGCCGACGAAGTAGTCGGCGATGGTGTTGCGTCGGCGTAGAAGAGCCCTCTTGGCCGGGTCCGGTTCCGCAGCGACAACGTCTCGAAGGTTGGTGTACTCCTTGGTGCCTTTGAGGAAGGCGCTATAGCCGATGGTATCCAGAGTCGCCGATGTGCCGGGGAAGACTTCCGATCCCGGCGGGACGAGGTCCTTGAGCTTATTGAGGGCCTCCTCTCGATCTTTGACGACGATCACATCGATGTTTCGTGCCTTCAGACTCTCGGTGACTCTTTGCACCGCCTCTACGGCCGCCGGTCGAGTGTAGTCCATTTCTCCTCTTCCTCGTCGGTCTCCCGGGCCCTGTCGCAAGGGGGCCTCTAACGCTGAGTGTTCCTCTCTTCCGTTGTGGCCTTTGCCTGTTTGTGCTCCTCCCTGACAATCTTTGGACGCCAGAAGGCGTAGAGAAGGGAGCTGAAGAGGACCACGGCGGCGATGACGCCGAAGCCGAGCTTGAAGGCGTTCAGGTCGTTCTCCGCGCTGGGTTGTATCCCGCCAATACCGAGACGAAGAGCGATCCCCAGGGCGAGGAAGAAGGCAGACCAGACGACGTTGGCTAGGAGTACTCCTCCGAAGAACTGCGGATAGGGCAGCCGGAGCACGCCTGATATGAAGGAGACGGGGATGGTGAGGCCGGGGATCAGGCGTCCAAAGGCGACGGGCCAGAGCCCGGCGCGCCGCAGCCAGTGCTGGACCAGCCCGACTTGCTGGACCCTGATGTGGAGCAACTGCAGAGCGATGTGCAAGATGGGCGCCTTACCTGCTCTGGCCAGCCAATAAACGACCGCCGCGCCAGCCTCCCCCGCCGGCAGGGTAATGAGAAAGAGCCGGAGCGCCCAGAGGTCGCCGCCCGCCACCTGGATCCCCACGCTAAGGAACAGGCCCTCCATGATGAACGGGGCGACGAACCCGATTTCGCCCAGGGCGACTACGAGAAAGAGAACGGGGTAGCTCTCCGGGGCGCCGCTGATTGCCCAGGTGAAGAGCCCGTGGAGGAGAATAAAAAGGCCGTCAAGCCAGGACATGGCAACTTCGAGACAGGGTGATTTCTCGCGCCTCAGTATAAGAAACTCCTCACGCCTTTCGCAAATCAGCAGAGAGCACGGGGGGGAGAACGCCCGAGGCAAGGCTGTAGAAGGCTCTTCGTAGAGGTGCAGGCCTTCCCTGCGGTGCCGCATAATGGCTCTGCTTCACGAAAGAGGCCAAGAGGCTCCAGGAGAAAAAGAGTGATCGGTCTAGGCCAGATAGAGGCGGCTCGAGCGATCGTGGCGGAGGTAGCCCACCGGACTCCGTGTCTTCCCTCCCGCTCGCTGGGGGAGATGGTCGGGTGCCGCTTGCTGCTGAAGGCGGAGAACCTCCAGCGGACGGGGTCGTTCAAGGTCCGAGGGGCCAGCGTGAAGATCGCCCACCTGACCGCTCGACAAAGGGAGCGAGGTGTCATCGCCGCCAGTGCGGGGAACCATGCCCAGGGGGTCGCCCTGGCGGCTCGGCGGGCGGGGGTGCCCTGCACCGTCGTCATGCCCCAGGGCGCCTCTCTCGCCAAGGTCGCGGCCACGGAAAGCTACGGGGCTCGCGTCCTCTTTCACGGTGCGACTTTCGACGAGGCGATGGCCTATGCTCAAGAGCAGGCCCGCGAGGGCGGCCTTACCTTGGTCCACGCCTTCGACGACGAGGAGATCATAGCGGGGCAGGGGACCATTGGCCTGGAGCTGGCCGAGGAGGCGCTCGAGGCGGACCTGGCCATCGTGCCCGTGGGAGGCGGGGGCCTCATCGCCGGTATTTCCCTGGCCCTCAAGGAGCGGCGGCCCTCGGTGCAAGTGATTGGAGTGCAGGTCCAGGCTGCTCCCGCGACGGCCCGCTCCTTCGCCCACGGGCGCCGCCGCGTTGTCACGCCTGGCTCCACCCTCGCCGACGGTATCGCCATCGGGCATCCCGGCGTACTTCCCTTTCAGCTCATCAAGCGGTACGTGGACGATATCGTCACCGTGCCGGAGGAGGAGGTGGCCAAGGCCATGGTCCTCCTCCTGGAGCGAGCCAAGCTTCTGGTGGAAGGGGCGGGGGCGACGCCTCTCGCCGCTCTCCTGGCCGGGGCTGTTCAGGCGCAGGGGAAGACGGTGGTGGCCCTTCTCAGCGGGGGCAACGTGGACCCTCTTCTGCTTTCCCGCGTCTTCGACCACGGCCTCGCCCACGCCGGGCGGTTCCTCCTGCTGGAAGTGGTGCTCCTGGACCGGCCGGGCCAACTGGCTGCTCTGCTGGCGCGCCTGGCGGAGGCCGGAGTCAATGTGCTGGACATCGTGCACCACCGGCGCTCCATTTACCTTCCCGTGGGCCAGGTGGAGGTGGAGATTACCGTGGAGACCCGGGACGCTCGGCATGTGGCGGAGGTTGCCCGGCTCCTAGAGGAAGCTGGCTATCGTCGCGCCGGCGCCGCTCCGTCGGTGCCCGTCGTGCCGGTCCGTCTGCGGTTCATCGCGCAACAGAGAGCGGGCGCCTCCTGACGGAGTCCCAGCGGTCACGCGAGGGACAGGGGCCGGTAACCTATTGCACGACATCGCCGTTTCTAGTGTAAGGTGGGATTATTCTGAAAGAGGTCTTCTCGCTATGAGTCTGGCGCGTCCGCTTCGCCTTTCGGCTCTGGGGTTGTTGCTCTTGGCCGCGGCCTGCGCCCCGGCGGCGGAGTTCTCTGGAGTAGGGCCCCCCGCAGGCCAGCCCATGCCCGGCGGGACGGAAAGCAAGATCACTCCCGCGGAGACGCCCTCCCTTCCGGATAGGCTCGTTATTCGGAACGGGCAGATAGACCTGGTGGTCACCGATATGGACGGGGCGGTCAAGGCGGTGACCTCGCTGCCGGAGGAGATCGGCGGCTTCGTGGTGAGCGCCGTGCGCTCCGGGCAGGCGGAATCGGCCTATGCCTACATCACTATCCGGGTGCCGGCGGAGAAGTTCACCCTCGTCCTCCAGCGCCTGCGGGCCCTGGCCCAGAGGGTGGAGTCCGAGCAGATCGACAGCCAGGACGTCACCGAGGAGCACGTGGACCTCCAGGCGCGTCTCCGCAACCTTCAGGCGACTGAAGCGCAGTACGTGGCCCTGCTGGAGCGGGCGAACACCGTCGAGGATGTGTTGAAAGTCCAGCGAGAGCTCAGCACGACGCGAGGAGAGATCGAGCGATTCCAGGGGAGGATCACCTTTCTGGAGCAAAGCGCCGCTCTCTCGCTCATCACCGTGACGCTCCGGCCCGTCGCCAGCCCCGCTCCCCTGGTCAACCCCCGCTGGGACCCCCTGGAGACTGTGAAGGAGGCCGTCCGCGATGAGGTCGTCGCCCTGCAGGGGCTCGCGACGCTCGGCATCCAGGCGGCGGTGTTCGCGCCGCTGTGGCTCCCGCCTGTGCTCCTCTTCGTGTGGGCGCTTCGACGGTGGCGTGTCGGCCAGGCCCGCCCTACTCCTCAGCCTCCTGGACAAGGCGCCGCCTGACTGGGGAGCGCTCTAGCAGGGTGCTGAAAAATCGCCTGCGTCTCTTCCCCCCCTTCCTGGCCAGGAAGGGGGGGAAACTATATCTGAGGGACACTCTCATCCGCCTACAGCGGACCGGCAGAGGGGCGGAGCCCCTCTGCACATCCCATTCTTTATCAGCCTGCTAGCGCGCTGCGGGCCTTGGCTATAATGGGGCTGGGGCCGTAGCTCAGTTGGGAGAGCACCTCCTTTGCACGGAGGGGGTCAGGGGTTCGAATCCCCTCGGCTCCACCAGCTTCCCGGACGGTGGGATGCCCGCTTCTCCAGCGGAGGACCGCAAGGCGTCACCGTGGCTCATCCGAGTGTCCCTTCCCGTTCCTTGTGGATCTTCACCGCCTGGGAGTAGAGGTCCTCGTATTTCTGAGAAGCGCGGTGCCACGATACGTCGCTGCTCATCGCCCGGGCCACGAGCCTCTGCCATTGCTCCTTCTGGCGGAAGAGGGAGAGGGCGCGCTCCAGCGTTCTTACCAGGTCGGCCCCGTCGGTGGCGCCGTCGAAGAGGAAGCCGTTGCCCATGATGGGGTGCTCCAGGACGGTGTCCGCCAGGCCTCCGGTGCGTCGGACCACCGGGACGGTCCCGTACCGAAGGGCGATGAGCTGGCCCAGGCCGCAGGGCTCGTACAGGGAAGGCATGAGGAAGAGGTCGGAGCCCGCGTAGATGAGGCGCGCGAGAGACTCATCGGTCCTGGCGATGACTCTCACCTGCGTGGGGTGCCTGGCTTCCAGGGCCCGCAACATCTCTTCGTACGCCTCTTCCCCGGCAGGCGCTTCGCCCAGGACCACCAGTTGGGCAGGGCCTTTGGCGAGCAGGCGCTCGATCCCATCCACCAGGATGGGGATGCCTTTCTGCCGGGATAGGCGGCCGATGCTCCCGAGGAGGGGCGTCTCGACCTCAGTGGGCAGGCCGACGTGGGCCTGCAAGGTTCCCTTGAGGTTCCGTTTCTCTTCCATCCTCCCGATGTTGTAGGTGACGGGGAGGTGAGGATCCGCGGCAGGATCGAACTCCTCGTAGTCGATCCCATTGACGATGCCGTAGAGGTCTTCCAGGCGATGCCTCACCACGGCGTCCAGCCCCTCTCCGTACTCGGGAGTGAGTATCTGTTGGGCATAGGTCTCGCTCACGGTGGAGACTGCGTCGGCGTGGTAGATTCCTAGAGCCGTGGTTCGCCAGAGGAAGGGGTGCAGCGGGTGCTCCCGGGGAGGAATGTGGCCGAGGATCCCTGCCTCCGCCGCCCACGGGTAGTCGAACCATCCCTGGTATCCCAGGTTGTGGATGGTGAAGACGGAGGCCACCGACCTGTAGCGTGGACCGTGACGAAGGTCGCTCTTGAGGAGGCTGATGACACCGCCGGTATGCCAGTCGTGGCAGTGGAGGACGTGGGGCTTCCACGGGAGATGCCCCAAAAGCTCCAGGCAGGCCTGGCTGAAGTACCAGAACCGGTCCAGGTCGTTGGCGGTGTAGACCTGGCTGCCGCCGAAATACGAGTCGTGCTCCACGAGGTAGACCCGGACCCCTCCGGGGACGGTGGTGGTCCAGATGCTGGCAGGCTCCTCCTTCCCTTTTGTTGGGACAACGAGACGTACGCTGGTCGGTTTGACCTGATGGTGGGAGCGGTCGATGGCCCCATAGAGAGGGATGACCACGCGAACGTCGTGTCCGCGCTGGACGAGGGCCCTGGAGAGGCCGCCGATGACGTCGCCCAGGCCGCCGACCTTCACGAGAGGGGCCATCTCTGCGGCGCAGAAGAGAATGTTCATCCCATTGATGGTAACCGCCTCGGGAAGAGAAAAGGAGAGGGTGTCGCCTCAGATGGGGAGCGGGGGAGAAGCGGTCTCGAGCGCCGCGCCATTCGCCGGGGCTGAAAGCTTGGCGGTCGGCCCGCTAGGGCAGGGGCGTCCCCACAACTTTGCCGCTGTGGACCTCTTCCGAGGCGAAGGCGGAGGCGGAGGCCCTGGTGCCTGGGTAGACCTTGCAGTTCCGCCCCACTTTGGTCCGCGGGGGGACGGTGGCCCGCTTTCCCACCAAGGTGATTCCCGTGTTCAGCCGGTCCGGCTCCTCCTCGTTCGGCGTGAAGTCCTCTCCCCAGCCGACGACGGCCTCCTGCCCGACGGTGACCTCCTTGTCCAGGATGGAGTAATGCACACGAGCCCAGCGCCCAATGAAGCAGTCGTCGAAGACGACGGAGTCCTCTACCACGGCGTCCTCCTCCACATAGACCCCGGGCGAGAGGATGGAGTTCCGCACCACGCCGTTGATGATGCAGCCATCGCCCACGAGGCTTCGGGTTATCTGGGCGCTCGGCCCGGTCTTGGCCGCGGGCCGGCTCTGGACGCGGGTGAGGACAGGGTGGTCACGATCGTATAGATTCAGTTGGGGCATGTCCGCGACGAGGTCCATGTTCGCTTCCCAATACGATTGCACAGTCCCCACGTCGCGCCAGTACCCGCTGAACTGGTAGCCGTAGACCGGGCAGCGGTCCACCATGCCGGGCAGGATGTCCGTACCGAAGTCGTGGGTGGAGTTCGGGTCGGCGGCGTCCCTCTCCAGCTCCCGCATCAGGGCGTCCCTGGTGAAGACGTAGATGCCCATGGAGACCGTGCCGCTCTCGGGGTGGGCAGGCTTCTCCGTGAAGCGGACGACCTTGCCCTCTTGGCCGAGCGTGAGAACGCCGTAGCGACTGGCTTCTTTTGTCGGCACTTCGACCACGCCGACGGTGCAGTCCGCCCCGTGAGCGCGATGGAAAGCGAGCATGGCATCGTAGCGCATGCTGTAGATGTGGTCGCCTGCCAGAACGAGGACCAGATCCGCCCTGGACTCCTCCACGAAAGAGAGGTTCTGATGGACCGCATCGGCGGTGTTTTTGTACCAGTCGGAGGAGAGGCGGCCGGTGTACGGTTGCAAGAGGAAAATGCCCCCGCCCATGCGGTCCAGGTCCCAGGGCCTCCCTATCCCGATGTGCTCGTTCAGGGAGCGAGGACGGTACTGCGTGAGGAGAGCGACCTTCTGGATTCCCGAGTGGACGCAGTTGGAGAGTGCGAAGTCGATGATCCTGTACTTCCCAGCAAAGACGACCGCTGGCTTGGCACGCTCTTCGGAGAGGATGCTGAGCCGGTCGCCACGGCCGCCGGCTAGGATGAGAGCAATCGCCTTGTCCATGGGTGCCTTCCCCGCGGCGCTCCTGCGTGCCTCTCTACATTATAGTCGTGATAGTCGTCCTTTAGCAGGCTGATGAAAAACCCTCTTCGACCATCCCCCTGCTCTCTTCCCTTCGGCAGGCTCAGGGCATGCCTGGCCAGGAAGGGGGTGGGAATTGTATCTGAGGGTCACCCCCATTCGCCGCAGGCAGACGCCAAAGGGGCGAAGCCCCTTTGGGCACCCCTTTTCAGCACTCTGTCAGTGCAGAGGGCGTGTCAAGAACGTGTGCCTCTAATCATTGGCGGCGTGGGAGAGTTTTCCATCCTAACAAGTTCGCCGGGAGCAGTCGAAAGGGAAGCCTCCCTCCGCCGACGGATGAGCCTCCTGAGGAAGCTGAAAAAGGGGTCCGCCTCTCGTCACTGCTCGTGATCCCTCGATGCCGCTGTATAGTGGAGAGGCCATGAACAGAGAGGTCCTCGTTCGCTATCACGAGGTCGGCCTCAAGGGCCAGAACATGCCCTATTTCCTCGACTGCCTGGTCGCCAACCTCCGGCGGGCGACTCGTGGGACGGGTGTGCAGGGCGTCTGGCAGCGCCAGAGCCAGATCGGCCTCGTCCTTTCCCCGGGGGCTTCTCCTGCCGCCGTCCAGCGAGAGGTTCAGCGTGTCTTCGGAGTCGTGAAGACGGCTGCGGCCTGGCGCTCCTCGGCGGAGTTGGAGGAGATCAAGAGGACGGTGATCGCGGCGCTGGAGGAGAGCCGGCGCTCCTTCTCCTCCTTTCGCATCACCGCCAACCGCGCCGACAAAAGCTACCCTCTAACATCCCTGGAGGTGAGCAGAGAGCTTGGGACCTTTGTCCGGGAGCGGACGGGCACGCGGGTGGACCTCACCCGTCCGGAGCTCACGGTGTACGTGGATATCCTCTCTTCCAAGACGGCCTTCGTCTACCTGGACCCGGTCGTCGGGCCAGGCGGCCTTCCTGTGGGCACCGGAGGGCGGGTCATGGCTTTGCTCTCGGGAGGCATCGACTCGCCGGTGGCGGCCTACCGGATGATGAAGCGTGGCTGCCAGGTGGACCTAGTCCACTTTCATAGTTTCCCCCTGGCAGACGGCTCTTCTCGCGAGAAGGCTGTGGAACTGGGGGAGCTTCTGAACCGCTACCAGTTCCACACCTGCCTGTACCTTGTCCCCTTTGCCGAGGTGCAGCGCCATATCATCGCCACGGCTCCGCCGCCCTATCGAGTGGTGCTCTACCGGCGTTTCATGATGCGCATCGCCGAGGAGCTGGCTCGGCGGAGAGCGGCGAAGGCCCTGGTCACCGGTGAGAGCCTGGGCCAGGTGGCGAGCCAAACGCTGGAGAACGTGGTCACGATCGACGCCGTGGTCGAGATGCCTGTGCTGCGCCCCCTCATCGGCATGGACAAGGCGGAGATCGTCAGCCAGGCGGAGGCCATCGGGACGTACCCCGTCTCCATCCTGCCCGATCAGGACTGCTGCTCCCTTTTCGTTCCCCAGCATCCTGTCACCCGATGCACGCCGGAGAGGGCGGAGAGAGTGGAGCAAGGCCTGGCCGTGGAAGAGCTGCTGCGCGCCGCTGCCGATGCCGCGGAGATCCGTAACATCGACGAGGCCGAGGTCCAGGTGGGCGGGCGGTGAAGGTTCCAGGCTTCACCCCGAACAGGAGATGCGCTTGAGGCGGGGGCGCGCGCCCACTATAATGGCCTGGTTCCAGGCGATGGAAGACTGCGAAACCTCGCCTGAACCGAGGGGATGAGAAGGGAGCGACTTTATGACGACGCCTCAACATCCGGTGGTGGCCTTCACCGTCACGATACGTCTTCACTATCCCAACCAGGTCGGCATGTTGGGCAAGGTGACCACCGCCATCGGCGACGCCGGCGGGGACATCACAGGCGTCGACCTCGTGGAGATCAACCGGGGACGCATCACCCGGGACGTCACGCTGAACGTCCGGGACATCCAGCACGCGCAGGAGGTCGGCAAGTATCTCCGGAAAGCCATTCCCGGTGTCCGGATCGGCCCCATCTCGGATCCAACCTTCCTCGCCCATCTGGGCGGCAAGATTGAGATCGCCAGTCGCGTCCCGGTGAAGACCCGGCGGGACCTCTCCATGGTCTACAC
>JACQUM010000074.1 GCA_016210295.1 Chloroflexota bacterium
ATCGGGATGACCTTCTTCAACGCCATTTTCGGCATGGCCTACATCATCCTCCTGCCGGTCTTTGCCAAAGACATCCTGCAGGTGGGCGCCTCGGGCCTGGGGTACCTGTACGCTGCATCGGGGACAGGCGCCTTGTTGGGCACCCTGGCCATGGCCTTCCTCACCCGCGTCCGGTACAAGGGTTGGCTGCTCCTGGGCGGCGCCACCTTCTTTGGCTCGTTCCTGATCCTCTTTGCCGTCACGAGTCAGGTCCTTGCCTCCGTCCCCATAGCCCTGCTCCTGCTCTTCCTGGCGGGTCTCAGCACCTCCCTCTACATGGTCTCGATCATGACCACCCTCCAGAGCCTGGTCCCCGATGCCCTCCGGGGCCGGGTGATGGGCATCTACGGCATGACCTGGAGCCTGGTGCCCGTGGGGGCGATGCTGTCCGGGGCCATCGCCGAGGCCGCGGGCGCCCCCTTCGCGGTGGGTCTGGGGGGCGCCGCCGTTATCGTCTATGCCGTGGCGATGGCTGTCCTGAGCCGCCAGGTGCGGAGCTTGGGGGGGCAGGCCCCCTCGTGAACGTTCGCGGTGAGTTCGTCGAACCACGGGGCAAGCCGCCGCTGCCATGACTCCTGATCCGTATGGCTCCGCAATCCCTGAAAAAGCGAGCGACACGCCTTTGGCGACTCCTCTACGATTAGCTGAACTGGCCGGCGCGTTCAGCATGGCCGGCGATCTGGGCAGCGGCCAGCCTCTCGGCCACAGCCTCCGCACGTGTGAGCTCGCCCTTCGCATTGCGCAAGAGCTAGGACTCCGCGCCGAAGACCAGACAAATGTGTACTACACCGCCTTGCTGGTCCATGCGGGCTGCACGGCGGGGGCGCCCCATCTTGCCGCCATGCTGGCCGGTGACGAGCTGGCCGCCCAGCGGGATATGTACCTGTGCGATCCCGCCAACCTTCCCCAGATACTCAGGTGGATAGGGAGACACGTCTCGCCGCAATCCCCGATGCCCATAAGGGCCCAGCGGTTTCTGCAAGCCCTGCTCCAGGCGGAGCGGACCATGGCCGACCTTGACAAAGGCTGCTCGGACGTGGGGGCGCAGGTGGCGAAGCGTTTGGGACTGCCGGGCGCAATGCAGGAGAGCCTTTTCCATATTTGTGAGATGTGGAACGGCAAGGGGCCCCGCAAACTGCAGGGAGATTCAATCCCTCTCACTGTGCGCATTGTCAATGCCGCAATGGTCCTTCAGGTCTTCTCCACGGCGGAGGGGCCGCGGGAGGCGGAGGCCGCTGCTGCACGGTTTCGGGGACGGTCCTTTGCTCCTGACGTCGTGGATGCCTTCCTGGCGGCAGCGAAACGAGGTGACTTGTGGGATGGGATGGCCCAAGAAGAAGACCCTTGGGACCGGGTCATGGCTATGGAGCCAGGGGCCTCGCCTATCTCTATGGAGGAGCGGGGGCTGGACGATGCGCTGACTGCCTTCGCGGACTTCGCTGATTTCAAGGCCACGCATACAGTGGGCCGCTCTCGTGAGGCCGCACGGCTTGCTGAGGCGGCAGCGAGGCGCCTGCGTCTCGGAACGGAGGAGGTCACCCTGGTCAGGCGTGCCGCGTTGGTGCATGACCTGGGGATTGTAGCCGTCCCCAGCCTTCTTTTGGACAAATCAGGACCCCTCTCGGAGGTGGAGAGGGAGCAGGTGAAGCTCCACCCGTACTATACCCAGCTCATCCTTTCTCGCGTCCCCGCACTCCAACCCGTGGCGGCGGTCGCCGGTATGCACCACGAGTGGCTCAATGGACAGGGGTATCACCAGGGCCTCTTTCAGGCCGGCATCCCCACGGCGGCCCGAATAGTAGCGGTTACAGACGCTTACCTTGAACTGGCCCATGCAGGGCCGGGGCGTCGTGGAGTGGGTGCCGACGAAGCGCTCAGCTTGATGCAGCAGCAGGTAAGGACACGCTTTGATCCGGCTTGCTTCGAAGCGCTGGCCGCCGAAGTGCGGAGCACGGCTCCCCAACCGTCGCGGCGACAGGAATGGCCTAAGGACCTGACGGAGCGGGAGGTGGACGTGCTGCGTCTTGTGTCCCAGGGGTTGAGCAGGCGCGAGGTGGCGCAGCAGCTTGTTGTCAGTGAGCACACCGTGCGCCATCACCTGGAAAGCATTTATGGCAAGATCG
>JACQUM010000085.1 GCA_016210295.1 Chloroflexota bacterium
GATGTACACAGAGATAGAAGAGAAGATCAAGAAAGGTGGCCTCGAGCTCCTCGAGGAGGTTCCGACGGAGGAAGCGGATGTCGTCGAGACAGACGCTGAGCCCGAGGACGTTCCGGCTTCGCGCCCTGCGGAGGCTGCTCTCGAGGAGGCCGCCGGGGACTTGAGCGATCCGCTCCGAGGCTATCTGCAGCAGATCGGCCGGCGCCGCCTGCTGAAAGCGGAGCAGGAAGTCGAGCTGGCGATGCGCTACGCCGAGGGCCGCGCTGCAGATGCGCGCCTCCGTCAGGAGAGGGAGAAACTCTCGGGGGCCAAGCGTCGCGAGCTGGAGGAGATAGTCCGTCGCGGAAAGGAAGCCCGCGCTCACATGGTGGAGGCGAACCTTCGCCTGGTGGTCAGCATCGCCAAGAGGTATCAGGGCCGTGGGCTCCCTCTCTTCGACCTCATTCAGGAGGGGAACATCGGCCTGATGCGGGCGGTGGAGAAGTTCGACTATCAGCGAGGCTTCCGGTTCAGCACCTACGCGACCTGGTGGATTCGCCAAGCGGTCCTGCGCTCGTTGGCGGACCAGGGGCACCTCATTCGCTTGCCTGTGCACATGGGCGAATCGGCCTCCAAGGTGGAGCGCGCGGCCCATCGGCTCCTCCAGGAGCTGGGACGGGAACCGCAGCTGGGGGAGATCGCCCTGGCGACGGGCGTCCCAGCGGAGAAGGTCGAGCAGGTGATGAGGGTCTGGCAGCAGCCCATTTCCATCGACCTGCCTCTGGGCGAAGAAGGGGTCACCCTAAGCGAGTTCATGCAGGAGGAGGGCCCCACACCTCTGGACGTCGCTGCGGCGAACCTGCTCAAGGAGCGCATTCGCCGGTTTCTCGACACGTTGACTGGGCGGGAGAGGATGGTGTTGGAGCTGCGCTTCGGTTTGAAGGACGGGAAGGAGCGCACCCTGAACGAGGTGGGGCACATCCTGGGGATCACGCGGGAGCGCGTGCGGCAGATCCAGACGGTGGCGCTCCGCCGCCTGCGCCAGCCCACCTATCGTGAGCAGCTCGAAGAGTACGTGTAGCACGGAAAGGTCGTATGAAGCGGCCCCGTCCGCCTAAGGCGGACGGGGCCGCTTGCTTTTTCGGGGAGGTCTCCCGCATCGGCTTTCTCTTCCCTCTGCTAAGATGAGGCGTACTCACAGCGACAAGACAGGGAGTCCTCCATGTTGAAGAGCCACGGCTGCGGCGAACTTCGCCTCTCTCACATAGATCAGAGCGTCCGCTTGGCGGGCTGGGTGCACCGACGACGCGACCACGGCGGCCTCGTGTTCCTGGACGTACGGGACCGCTCGGGCCTGGTCCAGGTCGTCTTCGACCCCAAGGCCGCGCCTCAAGCCCACGGGGTCATTCAGGAGGTGCGGAACGAGTGGGTGTTGGCGGTGGAGGGCGCTGTCGCCCGGCGTCCTCAGGGAACGGAGAACCCTCGCATCGCCACAGGGGAGATCGAGGTGCGGGCGACCTCCGCCCAGGTGCTGAATCCGTCTCGGACTCCTCCTTTCTATATCAACGAGGAGGAGCAGGTGGACGAGACGTTGCGCTTGAAGTACCGCTACCTCGACCTGCGGCGCTCTCGTATGGCGCGGAACATGGCACTCCGTCACCGGGTCGTCAAGTTCATCCGTGACTTCATGGACGCCAAGGAGTTCCTGGAGATCGAGACGCCCATCCTCATCAAGAGCACGCCCGAGGGCGCCCGAGACTATCTGGTTCCCTCCCGTCTCTATCCTGGCTCCTTCTACGCCCTTCCCCAGTCGCCCCAGCAGCTCAAGCAGCTCCTCATGGTGGCGGGGGTGGAGAAGTACTTTCAGATCGCTCGGTGCTTCCGGGACGAGGACCCACGCGCCGATCGACAGCCGGAGTTCACCCAACTGGACGTAGAGATGAGCTTCGTGAACCAGTCGGACATCCTGGCGCTCCAGGAGGAGCTGTTCACCGCCCTGGCAAAGGCGATCGCGCCGGAGAAGCGGTTGCTCACCCCCTTCCCCCGCCTGACATGGCGGGAAGCCATGGCCCGCTACGGGACAGACAAGCCCGACCTGCGCTTCGGGATGGAGGTCCACGACCTCTCGCAAATCGCGGGGGGGACGGAGGCCGGCGTCCTTCGGGACGCCCTGGCGGCGGGCGGGGTGGTGCGAGGCATCGTGGCTCCCGGCTGCTCCTACTACTCCCGGCGTCAGATGGAGGAACTGGCCCAGGTCGCCCGCTCCAAGGGGGCACGGGGACTCGTGACCCTGGCCCTGGAGGGAGAGCAGGGAGCCTCCCTCTCCGCCCTGACGGCGGAGGGGGTCCGTTCTGCCCTTGCCCGCTACCTCTCTCTGGAGACGGTCCGAGAGATGGGAGGCCGGATGGGCGCCCGGGTCGGCGACCTGCTGCTCTTGGTGGCGGGTCCCGAAAGCGTCGTCAGCGCGGCCTTGGGAGCGCTGCGGGCGGAGCTGGGGGCTCGGCTCCAGCTCGCCGACCAGGACCTCCTGGCTTTCCTGTTCGTGGTGGACTTCCCCTTGCTGGAGTGGAAGGAGGAGGAGCGGAGGTGGGAGGCGGCCCACCACCCCTTCACCTCCCCCCATCCCGAGGACGTGGAGAAGCTGGAGACAGCGCCCGCCGAGGTCAAGGCCTGGAGCTACGATGCGGTGGTGAATGGCGCAGAGATCTCCTCGGGCTCCATCCGCATTCACCGGCGAGAGATCCAAGAGCGCGTCTTCCGCGTGCTTGGGTACTCGGCGGAGGAGGCCCAGGCCCGCTTCGGCCATTTGTTGGAGGCCTTCGAATACGGCGCCCCGCCTCACGGCGGCTTCGCCTCAGGGATCGACCGGCTGGTGGCTATCTTCGCCGGGGAGAGCAACATCCGGGAAGTGATCGCTTTCCCCAAGACCCAGAGCGCCCAGGACCCCATGACCGGTTCCCCCTCTCCTGTTGACGAGGTGCAACTCCGCGAGCTGCACCTTCGGGTCGCCCACGACGAGGGTTGACGTCCCGTTTGAGGGGAGTCCGTTCCGCATTTGACAGGCATGACAAGGACGCAGTGGCCAAGTCCCTGCCGTCCGCCTGCGGCGGATCTGGTTGCCCCCCAGACCCCCGGCCCTTCGGCTGCGCTCAGGGCAGGCCCCGGGACTCTGGCAGGGGTGACAGGCCTGTCCTGAGTCTGTCGAAGGGGGGTCTCCCCCCTGTCTCTCTATTTACTGCCCCCTCTCCCTCCCAGGGAGAGGGGGCGAGGTCTCATGCGGCCAACCCCATGCCAAGGGCCTCGCCCTGCTATAATGACTACGTTCTCGAAATCCCCTTTGGGTGCTGGATGGAGTTCGTGTGAAAGTCGCCCTGGAGCGCATACCGGAGAGCCAGGCCCGCCTCACCGTCGAGCTCGAGCAGGCGGAGATTGAGCTGCACCGACAGAAGTCCTACCGCAAACTCTCCCAGCGGGCTGTCGTGCCTGGCTTTCGCAAAGGGAAGGCGCCCCGCCACATCTTGGAGAGGCTCCTTGGCCCCACGGCCCTTCTGGAAGAGGGGCTGGAGACCCTGCTCGCGGAGTCCACCTATGAGGCGATCCGCCAGGAAGGCTTGGACGTGGTGGGGCAACCCCAGATCGCGGACATCGACATGGACGGCGCCGCCCCGCGGCTCTCCTGGAAAGCCACCGTCCCCCTGCGTCCCTCGGTGGACCTGGGCGATTACCGAGCCATCCGCGTCCCCGCGGAGGAGGCGAAGGCCACCGAGGAGCAGGTGCAGCAGCGACTGGAGAGCATCCGCCTCCAGGCCACTCCCTTCGAGCCCTTGGACAGGCCCGCGGAGATCGGAGACATGCTGACCCTGGACGTCGTGGCCGTGGCCCATGACGTGCCCATGCCTGTGGAAGGGCAAGAGGGGGTGACCGCGCCGGGCGACCTCACCTTCATGGACGAGAGGAGTTGGAATTTCCGTCTCGTCGCAGGGACGCTCTTCCCGGTCCCCGGCTTCGACGAGCAAGCGAAGGGAATGGTCAAAGAGGAGACGCGGCAGTTCAGCCTGACACCGTCCGAGGACTTCGCCATTCGAGACATCGCAGGGAAACGGTGCGACTTCACTGTCAAGCTGTTGGAGGTGAAGGCCCAGAGCCTGCCGGAGATGGACGACGAGTGGGCCAAGGGCGTCCTGGAAGGGTACGATAGCCTGGAGGAACTGAAGAGGAAGGTGCGCGCCGAGACCCAGCAGCGGCTGGAGTCGGAGGCGCGCCAGCAGTATGAGGAGAAGGTCTTGGAGGCGCTGCGCGCCACGGCGAAGGTGGAGTACCCGCTAGTCCTGGTGGAGCACGAGGTGGAGCATCTTCTGAGCGACCAGGAGGAGAGGCTACGGGGCATGGGTGTCTCCCTCGCTCAGTACCTCCAGGACACGGGCAAGACGCAGGACGACCTGAAGGGCGAGTACCGGGAAACGGCGCAAGACCGCGTGGTCACTTCGCTCCTTGTCGCCAGGGTGACGGAGGCGGAGAAGGTGGAGGTAGGGGAGATGGAGGTCGAAGCGGAGGCGGAGAGGCTGGTGGGGACGGCGCCCGAATCGCAGCGAGAGGATGCCCGGCGGCTCTTCGACAACCCCGAGGCACGCGAGGCGATGCGGCGTCGGCTGCTCACCCACAAGACCATAGCCCTCCTGGTGCAAGTCGCCCGCGGCGAGGCGCCTGAAAAGGCCGAAGAGACTTTCCCTGCCGCCCCTGAGTCGGAAGCGGAGGGTGAGACAGAAGGAGAGGAGACACGGCAATGAGCCTTGTAGACCCCCAGAGCATCATCCCCATGGTCATCGAGAGCGGCGCTCGGGGTGAGCGCGCTTTCGACATCTATTCGCTCCTCCTGAAGGAGCGCATCGTCGTCCTGGGCCCGCCCATCAACGACCAGGTGTCCAACCTCATCGTCGCCCAGCTCCTGTACCTGGAGCGGGAGGACCCAGACAAAGACATCATGATGTACCTCAACCGCCCCGGCGGGGTCATCAGCTCCGGGCTCGCCATCTACGACACCATGCAGCTCATCCGGCCCCAGATCTCCACCATATGCCTGGGGATGGCCGCCAGCATGGCGACGGTGCTCCTCTGTGCCGGAACAAAGGGGAAGCGATTCGGCTTGCCCAACTCCACCATCCATATGCACCAGCCTGTGGGCGGGGCGCAGGGGCAGGCCGCGGACATCGAGATCGCCGCGCGAGAGATCCTGCGCCTGCAGGATGCCATCCGGGCGATCATCTCCCGCCACACCGGGCAGCCGATCGAGAAGGTGGCCCGGGACACGGATCGAGACTACTACCTGAACGCCGAGCAGGCCGCGGAGTACGGGATCATCGACGAGGTCCTGAGAAAGCTGTAGCGGGAGCCCGGAAAGAAAAGTGGCAGGCACGTCATGCCCAGCAGCAAAGTAGGCCGCAATTCCTATCGTTGTTCTTTCTGCGGGAAGAGCCAGGACCAGGTGAAGCGGCTCATCGCCGGGCCCGAGCAGACGTACATCTGCAACGAATGCGTCCACCTGTGCCTCCAGATATTGAACGATGAGCCCCTGAGCGGCCCCGCAACCGGAAGAGGGACAGCGGCCCTGCCGGAGCGGCGGTCGGGCCTCAAAGCGCTCCCTCCTCGGGAGATCCACCGCCGCCTGAACGACTACGTCGTGGGCCAGGAGAGGGCCAAGAAGGTCATCTCGGTGGCCGTCTACAACCACTACAAGCGGATCGCCAGCTCTCGGGAGGCGAGTGGCGGGGAGGTGGAACTCCAGAAGACCAACATCCTGCTGGTCGGCCCCACGGGCTCCGGGAAGACGCTCCTGGCGCAGACCCTGGCGCGCATCCTGGACGTCCCTTTCACCATCGCCGATGCCACCTCCCTGACCGAGGCGGGCTACGTCGGAGAGGACGTGGAGAACATCCTTCTCCGCCTCATCCAGGCCGCCGACTACGATATCGCCCGCGCGGAGCGGGGCGTCATCTACATCGACGAGATCGACAAGATCGGCCGGAAGAGCGCCAACC